>CAZLIR010000374.1:0-1544 GCA_964559635.1 uncultured Enterobacterales bacterium | reverse complement strand
AGAATGATCGCACCTACTGCCATGATCACTGGCGCACGAGCAAGCGCCTTCTTCTCTGAGAAGATCGGGTTTTTTATCTTTTTCGGCTTGTAGTCATTCTTAATCATATCTCGCGGCTCAAGATAAACCACAGAATTAATCAGGTCAATTAAGACCGTATAAATCCGGTATTTTTCGACATTTTTATACGAAAAAAGCTGTTAAAATATCTCGATTCGCGTATCTTTGCGGGTTTCATACTTTGACATCCATTGCGCAAACAAATCTGATGGGGATGACATGCTGGATTTAGCAACACAAATCGCAGAAATTAACCGTGGTGCCGACGAGGTACTAACCGCGGCTGAACTGGAAGAGCGGCTCAAGGAAAATCGACCGCTGCGTATTAAGGCCGGCTTCGATCCGACAGCTCCCGATCTGCACTTAGGTCATACCGTGCTCATTAATAAAATGCGTCAGTTTCAGGATCTCGGACATACTGCTATTTTCCTTATCGGTGATTTTACCGGCCTGATCGGTGACCCCACCGGTAAGAACGTAACACGCAAACCTCTCACTCCTGAGCAGGTGCAGGCCAATGCAGAAACCTACCAAGAGCAGATTTTCAAGATATTGGACCGTGATAAAACCGAGGTGCGTTTCAACTCGGAGTGGATGGGTAAATTTACCTCATTCGATATGATCCGTTTAGCGTCCCGTCATACGGTGGCACGAATGCTTGAACGTGATGACTTTAATAAGCGTTATCACAACAATCAGCCGATCGCGATTCATGAATTTATGTATCCATTAGTGCAAGGGTATGACTCGGTAGCACTCGAGTGTGATTTCGAGTTGGGGGGAACTGATCAGAAGTTTAACCTTCTGATGGGTCGTGAGCTCCAAAAGCAATACGGACAAAAACCTCAGATTGTTCTGACTATGCCATTACTTGAAGGGCTCGATGGTGTGCAGAAAATGTCGAAGTCGTTGAACAACTACATTGGTATTGATGAATCGCCCGATGAAATCTTCGGCAAAATGATGTCGATTTCTGATGATCTCATGTGGCGCTACTTCGAATTGTTGAGCTTCCGACCAATCGCAGAGGTTGAGCAATTGAAGCAGGCAGTAGCAGAGGGCCGTAACCCTCGCGACGTGAAATTCGAGCTCGCCGAAGAAATTATTGCGCGCTTTCATTCACAAGCCGAAGCCACAGCAGCGCGCGAAGCCTTTATCGCTCGGTTCCAGAAGGGCGCCATGCCAGACAATATCGATGAGCATGAAATTACACTCACTGAGGATTCACTGCCACTGGTGCAAATTCTCAAATCAGCCGGCCTGACATCAAGTACCTCAGAAGCGATTCGCATGATCAAACAAGGGGCGGTCAAAATCGATGGTGAGAAGGTCTCGGATACCCGCTTGACAATGCCGCGTGATTCAGACCATATCTATCAGGTCGGTAAGCGAAAATTCGCTAAAGTGACCCTCAATTAACTCTGCTTTATTAATAAGCCATGAAACAAAAGCTAAAAGGAGCAGTGTTGGTTAAAGCACTAATC
>CAZLIR010000373.1:0-1546 GCA_964559635.1 uncultured Enterobacterales bacterium | reverse complement strand
ACTCGATCGCTTTGGCTTCGCGAATGAGTAGGTGGTGTTTTTCGGCATTTATTTGCTCAATATATTGCTGGATAAGTCCATCCAACGCATTTTGAAAAGTCTCAGTGTTTAACCGTTCAATAAGATTCTCGTAGCTATTATCAAGCAGTTCACGCCAGACAACCTCTAACAGGCTGTGTAACAATCTGCCTTTATCCATACCATCCAGATCGGTCACAGGTTTGTCGGGATCTTGGGCTGAAAGTCGGTGGTGTACGAAGGCACGAAACGGACAGGCAGCCATTTCCTTTAGCAGATATGAGCCACCTTTGAGCCGAGTGTCACTCAATGGCGAGCCATAATTATCTTCCTGAATATCCCAGCTGAAGTGGTGTTTCAGTTTAAACAAGTCGCTCTGTTGGGTATGCACCTCAGCGACTTTATCGACATTAGTTTTAGCCAGGTGTTCGATAACAGGACTCACCCCGGCATTCGACTCTCCGGAATCATTGACGTGACTGAAAGTGATGGTATCTGATCGCGATGACATGGATTCATATTGCTCCATGCTGAGCAGTAACTCGCGTTCAGGATTTGCACTTGGCATATTCAACTGCTTTTGCATTTGATAGGGCAGAAAGGGATTAGGATTAGCCTTCGCCGGCCATAACTGATTATCGACACCGATCATTCGAATATGATCAAAGGGGATGCTCTGTGCTTCAAATAGTCCCACAATTTGGATTGGACAATGCCCCGTTTGTGGTTGAAATAATCTGGCATGTAACTGCTGCTTGAGTAAGTAGAACCAGTCCGACCAGTTCATTTTTTGTGTGATGACGTCAAACCCAGCGATGGCTGCCAGTACCTTGTAAAGTGCCTCTTTTGTCTGATAATCAGCACTGGATAGACCGCTCTCAACGGCAAATGAGACATCAAGTAACCATTGGGTAACAAGATTCACCCATTCAGATGCACTGCGGCGGGTTTTGATATCTAGCATGGTGAGTGACTGAAACAGTTCGATGATTTCTGTCATTTCAGCACGTTGATTCTCATTGAGCTCTGGGAGAATGATTGCATCAATACTGCTGAGCTTTACCTCTGCTAATCGACTGTCCTTAAGTTGACGGATGAATGGCGTTAAATTCTGGCTTTCACTTGTTTTGCCAAGATATCGCGACTGAACCAGATGAATCATTTCATGCTGAGTAATACTTGAACTTCTCAAGCTGAGCAACAGCAGCAAGTCCTGCACCAGAGCATAATCCGTCAAAGGCAGTGCCAGAGAGATATCAAAGGGACGCGAGGGTTGATGCTCAGGATCGAGCCAATAGTCTGATTGGAATACTTTGGAGAATGCTCGCCGAATAAGCTCTCGATATTGCTCAAGCTCAGGCACAATAATCGCCAGTCTCTGGTTTGGGTCTTGGTCGAAATGCGTCTTGGCCCACAGCGCCGTTTGCTGTAGCTCAGTTAGCGCATCATTAAATTCGAGACGCGTTTGCTCCGCTGTGTGCTGTGATTTAGCCGGTGTAGAAAACTTAATGCTTGATGATTCAAACTG
>CAZLIR010000372.1:0-1586 GCA_964559635.1 uncultured Enterobacterales bacterium | reverse complement strand
CCACTGCATCAGATGTTTAACCGCAAACCTGATTTACTGCAGCTCTCTGACTTTAACGAAAACGAGCCAATGGTCCTCGACTATTTTATTCCGGCGTATCAGCAATGGCTTGACCAAGGCGCGCATGCCATTCGGATTGATACCATCAAACACATGCCGATCGAATTCTGGCAAGAATTTGCTCGCCGTATTCGTGAAGGTCGTGATGAGTTATTCATGTTTGCCGAGGCATTTGATTACAACCCAGAATTTATCGGGCGTTATACCCAAACTGAAAATGGCAAGATCAGCGTATTGGATTTTCCATTACGTCAGGCACTAGCAGATGTATTTCAGGATCCCAATGGCGATTTACAAAAGGTGGCAGATGCACTGTATTTAACGGATGGCCCCTACAAGAATCCATACGATCTGATGACTTTTTATGATAACCATGACATGGCACGCATCAATACTGATACGCGTGGTTACATCAATCTGCATAATTTACTGTTCACATTGCGCGGGATCCCGGTCGTTTACTATGGCTCTGAATCAGGTTTTATGAGTGGTACTGCTGAACACGCTGGGAACAGAAACTATTATGGCATTGAGGGAATAGAGGCTGCCAAACAAAGCCCAATTCATGCAGAGCTAACCAAGATCGCCCAGATCCGTAAAAGTAACGTTGCACTTCAGCGTGGCATACAACTAAACCTCGAATTTGCCAAGCATCAGGCAGCCTTTCTGAGGGTGTATGAGCATGCTGGTACGAATCAAACAGCATTGGTGTTGTATAACAAAGATGATGTCGATTCTGACATTGTCATTGAGGATATTCTATCATCAGGCAACTGGACTGAAGCACTGACAGGAAAAATGCTTGTTGTTGAAGCAGGAAAAACGCACCGATTTAAGTTACCTGCCAATTCGATACAGGTTTGGTTGTTGAATGATGCCAATACCAATGTGAATTTACTGGAGCAACTGTAGCGGCTCTTAGAATTATTACTTCTTGCGTTGACTAGATTCTCGGACAATGAGCTTAGGCGTCAGTAGTTTAGGCTCTTCGGGAACCTCGCCTTTAATATGATTGATTAGCGTCTCCACAAGAATTTCACCAGCAGCGGTAGTGTCTTGTTGTACAGTGGTCAGCGGTGGTCGGACATATTCTGCAATCGCGATGTTATCAAAGCCAATCACAGCGACATCGTCAGGAATATTAATCCCATCATTACGCAATCGTTTGATTGCACCGATGGCAATTAAATCGCTGGCGCAGAAAATAGCGTCAAATGGCTCTCCTGACTTTATGAGACTATCGGCAGCGTCGAATCCGGCCTGCTCAGAGGTGATAGCATCAAATTGCTTGGGGATATTTTTAGCATTCTGATCCACAAGGTACTCGTGAAACCCTCGATATCGCTCAGCCAGTTCTGGTGATCCCTTATCTATATTGCCAATAAACACGTAATTTTTGCAGTTCATTGATAGCAGGTGCTCTGCAACCACGCGGCCGCCTTCATAGTTATCAGTACCAATCGATAATCCCGGCTGCTTGTCTCTTGGCGCACCCCAGCGAACGTAATGTGTCCCTTGCTCTTCAA
>CAZLIR010000371.1:0-1590 GCA_964559635.1 uncultured Enterobacterales bacterium | reverse complement strand
CTATAGCTTTGATGATCTAAGTATAGACTATTCATGCAATAACTCCTTGAAACTAATTCATATAGACCTATGTTAATTAGGAGAAGTTTTAGAGAACTAGACCTATGTCACAACCTGACAATCAAAATGATCCATCTCAGAATAACGACAACGACACCCAACCGCTTGGTAAAGGCATGTATTTCGCAGCCTGGATTCTTGGGCTGGCCCTGATGACATCGCTGTTCTCAGGTGTTATCGAGCAAAAAGTTAATCCCAATCAATCACCCAATGCGCGTTATGTGAATGGTGCAACCGAGGTGGTATTGAAGCAGAACAGTCAGGGTCATTATGTCACCAACGGAACGATTAATGGTAAGAAGGTCACTTTTTTACTGGATACCGGTGCAACCGACGTCGCAGTGCCTGCGCACATAGCTGCCAACGTTGATATGCGCCGAGGACGTCCGATTCAGGTTATGACAGCCAATGGCATTACCACAGCCTATCAATCCTGGATTGCCGAAGTGGGCATTGATGAGCTCATCATTCAAGATGTCGATGCCAACATCAACCCTGCCATGACCGATGACTTTATCTTGCTCGGTATGAGTGCTCTTAAGCAACTGGAGTTTACCCAGCGTGGCGATACACTAACGCTCAAAAGCTATGGTCAATAGTTGTAATCACCAGATGAACATAGCCTAATTTGCCGTTTGTGATTAGAATGGCACACCAATCAATTAATTGCAGCTGAGTTTAATGCGTTTCTACCATCGCGATACTGAATCACTTCCCGATTATTTCAACGATCTCGAGCAGGTTGTCCTGCGCGATGTTCGAAGAGCATTGAAAGAAGATACCGCTCAGTTAGATGGCGGTTCTGATATCACAGCTGAATTGATACCTGAAGATACCTCGGTGACTGCGCAATTGATTGCACGTGAGAATGGGCTTTTATGTGGCTCAGCCTGGTTTGAGTACTGTTTTACATCTCTCGATGACAACATTCAGATCGACTGGAACGTGGTAGAGGGTACTCGATTTTCTAATGACGATGTCGTGTGCACTATAACAGGCAATGCACGCGCCATATTAACCGCTGAGCGCAGTGGTTTGAATTTCCTACAAACCCTATCGGGAACAGCCAGAGCGGCATCCCATTACGCTGATATGATCAAACACACCTCTTGCCGACTACTGGATACGCGAAAGACAATTCCCGGGTTACGTTTGGCTCAGAAGTATGCGGTCTATTGTGGCGGCGGCTCAAACCATCGGATGGGTCTATATGATGCCTACTTGATTAAGGAGAATCATATCCGCGCATGTGGTGGTATCCCAGCTGCTGTTGCGACGGCTAAGCAGAATCATCCCGGTAAAACGATTGAAGTTGAGGTCGAGACGCTCGACGAACTCAAGACAGCTATCGAGAGTGGGGCAGACATTATCATGCTCGATAACTTCTCAAATGCCGATAAGGTAGCAGCGGTTTTACTCAATCAGGGACAAGCAAAATTAGAGGCCTCGGGAGATATCAATGCAAAAACGATTGTTGAGGTTGCTGAAACGGGGGTGGATTTCATTTCTGTTGGCGCGATTACCAAGCAT
>CAZLIR010000370.1:0-1608 GCA_964559635.1 uncultured Enterobacterales bacterium | reverse complement strand
AAACGCTAACCTCTGATAGTCATACTCACTGAACCGTGTTGTCATTTCTGTGGCATAGGCATCCCATCCCATGCCAGTCACACAGAGTGAATCAAGTGCATCGTGATGAGCCAGCGCTAGTTGCTCTGGCTTACTAACGCAATCTGGCTGTAGCGGCTCTGGCAAACCGTCAGAGTCGAGTGAGTAGGCACCAAAATAGACTTCATCCATACGGGCATCAAGGGCTACCAGGGCTGAACGACAACCAGACTCCGTAAGTGCCTGATAGGCCATGACCGCTAAACTGCTGACACTAATCACCGGACAACGAAGCGCTGAAGCCAGTCCCTGACAGACAGCCACACCAATTCTGACTGAAGTGAAAGCACCGGGACCATTAGTCACAGCAATCACATCTAGCTGATTAGTTGGGCAATCAGCCTCATCCAGAGTATCCTGGATCATGGGTAAAATATGCTTGGCATGACCGCGCGGAATATCCGTCGATCGTTGATAGGTTTTGTCGTGATGCTGTAACGCGATGCTACAGGTCTCGCTTGAGGCCTCTATGGCTAATATGCTGGCATTCATTATGCGTCGTTATCTTGCTGAGATTGGATAAAGTCTAACACCGTTTGCTCGTCTCTTGTGCGCTTCATGTCGGGTAAACTGCTAATAAACTGTTTGCCATAGCTTTTTCTGACCAATCGGTTGTCACCAAGAATAAGTATCCCCGTATCGAGATGATCTCTGATTAATCGTCCAGCACCCTGTTTAAGAGCCAGAACCGCGCGCGGCAACTGAATGTCCATGAAGGCATTGCCACCGGCCTTGTTAGTCGCTTCAATGCGCGCTTTCAGAACAGGATCCGATGGCACCGAGAACGGTAACTTATCGATCACAACACAACTAAGATTAGCGCCTCTGACATCGACGCCTTCCCAGAAACTTGCGGTTGCCAGTAGTACGGTATTCTTATGCTTCAGGAATTGCTCCAACAAGGCAGTTTTATCCATGGTTCCTTGTACTAATAGCTTGAATTGACTGTTAACTGATAGCCACTCGGCCGCTTCATGAAGCGCACGATAGGAGGTAAACAAACAGAATGCCCTGCCCTTATTAGCACGAAGTATAGGCAATACCGACTGCATCAATTGCACCGCATGATCGGCATGTGATGGATCGGGTAGTGATTTCGGCAGGTACATAATTGCCTGCTTTTGGTAATCAAAGGGACTTGAGAGTGCCATGCTGCGTGACTCGTCCAGTCCTAACAGGCGCTGGAAGTGAGCCACCTGCTCAGCAATTGCCAAGGTCGCAGAAGTGAATATCCAACTGCCCCCCTGATGTTGCCATTGTTGTTGAAATAAATTCTGGATTTGTATTGGTGTCTGATGCAGTACAAATGACGATTTAAAAATTTCGTACCAACATACAATACCATCATCGGTCGGTTGCATGATTAATTGGATTAATTGTGACAAGCGACTGGTTCGCTCAATAATTGATACCAAACCACGACTATGATCACTGACCAGACTGAGCTCCTTCTGCATGTCGTGAAGCTGTTGTCCCAATGTTGCCAGTTGCTTATTGAATGGTCGATTGTTTTGTATATCAGACCAACTG
>CAZLIR010000369.1:0-1642 GCA_964559635.1 uncultured Enterobacterales bacterium | reverse complement strand
CGGTGCAGGCAGATGTGTGAATCCGACCTTGTGACTCGGTCTCTGGTACGCGTTGAACGCGATGCGCACCGGACTCAAATTTTAGCTTTGAGTAGACATTATTACCGACCACTCGGGTAATGATTTCCTTATACCCCCCATGCTCACCCTCATGCTCACTGAGCACTTCCAGTGTCCAGTTACACTTTTCTGCATAGCGGCTGTACATGCGAAATAGATCGCCGGCAAAAATAGCTGCCTCATCACCACCAGTTCCGGCACGGATTTCCAGGAATGTGTTCTTACTATCATTAGGATCTTCTGGCAGTAACAAGGTCTGCAAAGACGTATCCAAAGCCTCTATACTGGCTTTCGACTCTTTTAACTCTTCCTGTGCCATTTCCCTGATATCAGGATCATCATCCTTGAGCATTTCTTCCGCTGAGGATAAATTCTCTTGTGCTTCTCGATACTGACCAAATGTTTTCACGACCTCTTCCAGCTTGGCATACTCTTGTGAGAGATCCCGGAATCGGTTTTGGTCTGATAGTACCTCAGGATCACCTAACAGATGCCCCACCTCCTCGTGACGCTCTTCGAGAATGGTTAGCTTTTCAAATATCGATTGTTTCATAGGGCGTATACTACAAGGGTCTGGTCTGAGATGATAGGTTGATGCTTCGTGTTTTAGAAGAATCTAAGGCTTTTTCTTTTCGAGCGAAAACAGATCCCGTGCTATCAGGAGTGAATCAGTTTTGCCCTGACCGCTGGCATCATTAAGTTGACGCGTGGGTTCGTGCAAAAACTTGTTGGTTAATCTGTGACTCAGCTCCTTCAACAAAGCTTCGGGGGCTTCGCCCTGCTCCAGTCGCGATAGACTTCGCTGCAGTTCCTTCTCAGCAAGACTTTGATACTTATTGCGGAAGGTCTTGATGGTTGATACTGCATCCAGCGAACGTTGCCAGCTCATGTAACGTTCACTCTGCTCTGAAATGATTAGTTTAGCTTGCTCTGCTGCCGATTCGCGGACTTTTATGTTTTCCTGAATGATGTCCTGTAAATCATCGACGTCATAGAGATACACATCAGCCAATTCTCTGACTTCATTTTCGATATCCCGAGGCACTGCCAGATCGATCATAAACATGGGTTGATGCTTACGCTCTTTGATGACTTTTTCCACCAATCCTTTACCAAGAATCGGCAGTGGGCTTGCTGTCGATGATATGACAATATCAGCGCGATGTAGATGGGCTGGAATTTCTGTCAAGGTAATCATCTCAGCCTGATACTGATTAGCGAGTTTAGCTGCTCGCTCACGAGAGCGATTGGCGACAATCATATTCATATCAGCAACTTCGTCAAAGTGCTTAGCGACCAGCTCAATCGTTTCTCCGGCACCGATGAGTAATATGTTCAAGGAGTTGAGTTTGCTGAATAAGCGTTTCGCAAGTGTTACTGCCGCGTATGCAACAGAGACAGCACTGGCTCCGATGTCTGTTTCAGTTCGCACTGTTTTCGCCACCGAGAATGATTGCTGAAATGTGCGCTCCAGATAAGTGCCAATTGTGCCGGTATTTCGCGCGGCTTTGAATGACTGTTTTAACTGACCCAGTATTTGCGGCTCCCCGAGCACCATGGAGTCGAGACCACAGGCAACCTT
>CAZLIR010000368.1:0-1652 GCA_964559635.1 uncultured Enterobacterales bacterium | reverse complement strand
GGCTATAAGCGTCCTAAGCATATCGAGTTTCTCGATGAACTACCTAAAACCAACGTTGGCAAGGTTCTACGCAAGGAGCTTCGTGCACGCGAACAGAATTCGTGACTAATCCCATCTATAAATACATAGAACAATCTGAGGATCTTGAGCAATTATGCCAGTCCCTGCCGGGGACTGCTGCGGTTGCGGTGGATACCGAATTTGTCAGAGAACGTACCTTTTATCCTCATGCTGGCCTAATCCAGTTAGCGACCGATGATGATATCTATCTGATTGATCCAGTGGCCTGCGACATGTCACCGTTTTTACAGATTCTGGAGAATCCGCATATCTGTAAAGTGATGCATTCCATATCTGAGGATATGGAAGTATTCATGGCTCTGGGTGCACATGCGCCTGTGAACTTTTTTGATACCCAAATTGCTGCCAGCTGGTTAGGTGCTGGCTTATCCTTGAGTCTGCAAAATTTAGTAAAGACCCATATCGGGGTGGAACTCAGTAAAAGTGAAACGCGCACCAACTGGTTAAAGCGTCCGCTTTCAGAAGCGCAACTTAGTTATGCTGCCGAAGATGTTCAGTATCTTCTGCAGATAGCGCGTGAACAGACTGAGTTACTGACCAGTACACAACTCATTGATTATGTTCGTGAAGAGAATAAATTATTAGTTGTACAGCCTGACGAAGACCATGAAATGTTGTATTTAAACTATGGCCGGGCAGCGACCTTTAATTCAGCCGCGCTCAATCGTTTTCAGCGCCTCATAAGCTGGCGTGAGCGAGTTGCCCGCCGAGATGACAAACCCAAACCGCACATTTTACGAGATAATGATCTCTCGAGTATGGCTGTCGAGTGCGTTAGTCCAGAAGCATTAGCAAGATTTCCGCTGCACCGGTCATTTAAGCGTCGTTATCTTGATGAGGTAAGCGCTGTGTTATTTGAGCTCAGTGATCAGCCGCTTGCGCCTGTTAAACGACTTCAGGATCTGCCCCAAGGTCGGCAGTTGCAAAAACAGCTAAAAGAACAACTACTGAAAATAGCCGACAGTAAAGGAATACCGGTAGAGGTTTTGCCGAGTAAGCGTATCCTTGAGCAGATCATCAAGAGCCTCTATGTGCCGTGGTATCCGGCGCCTAAACAGTGGTCAGGTTGGCGCAAATCATTCATAATGTCCGCCCTTGAAACATTGAGTGTGGATATTGTTCCACTAGAGCATCCATGATTGCATTTGTATTTCGAAGTCCCAAAAAAGATGAAATGTACCTATACCTCTCTGACAAAGAGGGCTTTGATGCATTAGATGACCAACTCAAGCGCGTATTTGGTACGCCGGAATTTGTCATGGTGATCGATCTCGCTAAGCGGGATAAACTCGCTCGGGTAGATATCGACCGAGTACGCACTGAATTATCTGATAAGGGCTATTATTTACAGCTACCTCCAAAGCCACATAATTTGGAACCACAACTCAATGACTGAGCGATTCTGGGAGACCAAGGCTCTGAACGAGATGAGTGCGTCTGAGTGGGAATCTCTTTGTGATGGCTGTGCTAAGTGTTGTATGTTTCAGTTTGAGGATGAGGATACCGGTCACCTGATGCAGACCGATGTTGTGTGTGGTCTTTTGGACATCGAGCAATGCCAGTGTACTGAC
>CAZLIR010000367.1:0-1718 GCA_964559635.1 uncultured Enterobacterales bacterium | reverse complement strand
GAGCAGTAGTTATCAGGGGATTGGATTAGGTTAAGTAAATTGTCCTGTTTTGCCATCGATGTGATCACGACCTGCCCTACACCATCGGCAACCACACCAAGCGCCTCTTGAACTTTAGCAATCATGCCATCAGTGATGATGTTTTCGGCTATCATCTGCTCTGCAATTTCAGCGTTAATTGTGGTGATAAGCGATTCAGGATCTTCGATATCTCGATAAATCCCACCAACTGCGGTAACCATACATAAAATATCTGCTTGCAGGGCATGGGCAATCGCGACCACGGTCGTATCTGCATTGATATTATAGATGTTCGCCTGCTCATCGCGAGCGAGTGTGGCAATTACCGGGATCAGACCCGCTGACAGCAAGGCCTGCAATTGTTCTGTATTAATCGCATCGACATCACCCACCAGACCAAAATCTACCGGATTCTCGATACCGAAAACATGCATGGGTGGTCGTTTAGTCGCTGAAATCAATCCTGAAGCGCCATGAGTACCAATCACGGGCAGGTGCCACTGTTGCAATCGATTACACAGCTCAACGTTTACCTGACCGGCAATGGCTTGCATGACACAGACAAGGTCACGCTCAGAGGTGATTCTCCGACCAGCGATCTTGTTGGGTGTCAGACCAATCTGCTCCTGCAGCGAATTAACTTGTGGTCCACCGCCGTGCAGGATGACACATTGCCACCCTGCTCTGTGGATATATTGGATATTTTCAGCCAGTCCGCGCCATTGCGGCTCTGACAACAGCACATCCCCGCCAACCTTAATAACCGCTGTTTTTGGCATTAGGGCCATAGTCCCGGATTGGTCAGGCCATGATGTGCAGGTTTGCCGGTCATAATATTGAAACTCTGTATGGCCTGCCCTGCACCACCTTTGATCAGATTATCAATGGCAGAGGTACAACACAGTGTTCTGGTACCGGTATTCTCATCGACACGAACCGTTAGACCAATCTCAACTCTGGCGGTACCGGACACAGCGACAACTTCGGCAGTCTGGGAGGCAGGTACTACCCGCGTGAGTATGTGATCGGCATAATAGTCATTATATATTGCCCGAATCGAGGCTTCGTCTTGGCCTTCGGGTAAATCGAGCTGTGACACGGCCAGAATACCTCTGGCTAACGGGGCTGACACAGGCACAAAGTCGAGTGATAAATTTTCTGCTCCGGCAGAGATTAAGGTTTGCACAATTTCTGCACGATGCTGATGATGCAAAACTTTATATGCCTTTAGATTATTGACGCGTGTGGCGTGATGCGTACCCACCTGTGGTTTGACTCCGGAACCAGATGAACCAGTCATGGCGACTGTTCTGATGTGTCCGTTACCTAACAAACCAGCTTTTGCCAGGGGTAACAGCCCCATTGCAATACCTGTTGCGAAACAACCTGGTGATGCTACGTGCTGAGCGGTTTTAATGGCCTCTTCGTGCAATTCAGGCATGCCGTATACAAAGGTACCTAAACGCTCGGGACAGGGATGCTCAGGTGCATAATCGCGAGTGTAATCGGTCAGATTTTGTAGTCTGAAGTCGCCTGAGAGATCGATGATTTTGACATCAAGGTCAAATAATTCCATCGCCACTCGTGCGGTCGTGATATGAGGCATAGCCAGAAATACATAATCTGCACCATCCACACAGTCACGCGGACTAATATCCTCGAGAATAATGTCATCATATCCCACCAAAGTTCGGTGA
>CAZLIR010000366.1:0-1762 GCA_964559635.1 uncultured Enterobacterales bacterium | reverse complement strand
AGCCAACGTAGACGCAGCAATCGACCTCACCAAGAAGAATACGATTGATAAGGTGTTCATGATCCGTCATACAGGCGCTGATGTGAACTTTTTTGCTGGCCGTGATGTTGACTACAAAACCATGACAGAGCATCAGCCAACGACCTGTGTGCCAGAAGAAATGTCTGCCGAAGATCCGTTATTTATTCTATACACTTCCGGCTCGACTGGTAAGCCGAAAGGTGTGTTACATACTTCAGGAGGCTATTTGGTTTATGCCAATATGACCTTCAAATACATTTTCGATTATCGCGATAGCGATGTTTACTGGTGTACTGCTGATGTCGGCTGGATCACGGGTCATACCTACATGGTCTATGGTCCTCTATCCAACGGAGCCATCACGGTATTAGCCGAGGGTTTACCCAACTGGCCAGACAGCTCGCGCATTGGCAAGATTGTTGATAAGCACAATATCACTATCCTCTATACAGCACCCACTGCCATTCGTGCACTGATGCGAGATGGTGACGCACCAATCCAGCAAAGCTCACGTTCGACATTGCGCTTGATGGGGAGTGTTGGTGAGCCGATTAATCCCGAAGCCTGGGAGTGGTACCACTCAGTGATTGGTAACGGTTCCTGCCCAATTGTAGATACCTGGTGGCAAACTGAGACAGGTGGGGTGTTAATTACGCCGCTGCCGGGAGCAACCGACCTAAAACCTGGTTCAGCCACTCGGCCATTCTTTGGCATAGAACCATCGATACTTGATGAGCAGGGAAATGAACTCGAGGGTGCTGCGGCCGGTAATCTCGTCATTAAAGACAGCTGGCCGGGTCAAATGCGCACCGTTTATGGTGACCACGAGCGTTTTATCCAGACCTACTTTTCGACCTACGATAACGTCTACACCACCGGTGACGGAGCACGCCGCGACGAGGATGGTTACTACTGGATTACAGGCCGTACCGATGATGTATTGAATGTGTCAGGCCATCGACTGGGTACGGCAGAAATTGAAAGCGCATTGGTGTTACATGAATGTGTGGCAGAGGCTGCTGTGGTGGGCTATCCACACGATATCAAAGGACAGGGTATCTATGTATACGTCACCTTAAATACTGGCGTTGAATACTCTGACGAGCTGAAAGTGGCATTAAAACAGCAGATACGTAAAGAGATAGGCCCAATCGCATCTCCGGATGTCATTCAATGGGCACCGGGACTTCCGAAAACACGCTCAGGTAAAATCATGCGTCGTATTTTACGCAAAATAGCCTGCAATGAGACCGACAGTTTGGGGGATACATCAACTTTGGCTGATCCATCTGTGGTCGATGATCTTATTGCTAACAGGGAGTCCTGATCGTTCAGGGGTTTATTTTGGATTCAGCTAAACGCGCTAATTATCTAAAACTCATGGGGATTGATGTCTTTGTACCTAAGCATCAACCCTCGCAGGATTCTGTTGCACCTGAAGCAGTTCAGCCATCGGATACTAATGAGGTGGTTGAAGAGTCATCAAATCAGGCAACAGAAGAGCAGGTTGCTGAGTCAAAAAGTGGACTGAGTTGGTTAGCTCAGGCTGAAAATTCCCCACTACTTGTTGTGCTACCGAACGCAGATAAACCACTCGCGCCTGAACCAAGACAGCTATTAGTCAAAATGTTGCAGGCTATCGGTGTTAAAGCTGCCGATTGTGACTATGTTGCCGTTGTGGGTGATGCTCAATCAGCGACTGCTGAACCGGATTTCTCTCGTTTGCAAGGCGTGATTGTAT
>CAZLIR010000365.1:0-1823 GCA_964559635.1 uncultured Enterobacterales bacterium | reverse complement strand
AGATACTTCATCAGCAAACGATACAAATAACCTTAGTGACCCACCATGTATTGCGACTCGATCAGCATGGTTAAGCATCAAGCCATGCCGGGCAAAGAGTGGGACTAGTGCTGTTAAGGAAAAATAACAAAGGTGTTGATGATAAATGGTGTCAAATTCGTTGTGATCGATCAAATCTAGCAGGTACGGGCATTCGATAACAGCTAAGCCATCTGGCTTGAGAACACGTGAGATACCCTGTACAAAGCCATTTAAATCTGCAACGTGTGCGAGCACATTATTCGCTAAAAATACATCTGCTTTCTTTCCTGACTGCGCTATCTCAGCCGCGAGATTAGCGGTGAAAAAGGTATTCAGTGTCTCTATACCCTCTGCCAGCGCGGCATTTGCCGGACCTGCAGCCGGGTCTATGCCTAGAACAGGGATGCCAGCCTCTTTAAAAACTCTAAGCATATAACCATCATTACTCGCTGCCTCCATCACCAGACTATCGTGGTTCAGCTTTTTGCTATCAATAATAGCTCGTGCACTGTCGCCAAAATGCTTCATAAGCGCAGGGGACACTGATGAGAAATAGGGGTAATCAGCTCCAAACAGGATGGTCGGATCCACTGTTTCCTTTATTTGACTAAGCGAACACTCATTGCAGTGGGCTAATGTTAATGGCGCCTTGTACTCTTTCTGATCTGCTACCGCTGGGGAAACTAACCTATCTGCCAGCGGCACATCACCAAATCGGATGATTTCCACCAGTTCTGTAGCGCCACATGAACGACAGGATGAAATATGATTGGTTGGTGGATACAAATAATCAGATGATTTTTGAGCCTCAGCAGTCCAGCGAAGGTCGGTTCTCAACTCATTATCTTTAAGTAACCGTCGAACGTGGGCAATTCGCTGATACTCATCACCCTCAAAAGCATCCACACTCAGTTGATTAGCCTTGAAGATCGAATAGAGTTCTTCAACACCCTTGCGAGCGTTCCACTGTGGTTTAAAGTCAGGAAGTACGCGTAGAATTTTACTGCAATCCACACGATAGCAGCGTTTGTCAGGACCGCCATCAGGGGCATATTCGACCCGACAATTCGGTACGACTTCCTCAACCATATCGGCAATTTCACGAATACGATAGTTATCTTCATTTCGTCCAACGTTGAAAGCCTCATTGTGGATGAGTTCTCTATCGGCCTCTAGAACTGCAATAAAGGCGCGGGAGATGTCTTCGATATGAACGATCGGCCGCCATGGAGAGCCATCGCTCTTGATATATACCTGCCCAGTAGTCATAGCCCATGCCACCAGATTATTGAGCACCAAATCAAAGCGGATCCGGCATGAATAACCATAGGCTGTGGCATTTCGCAGATAGGTTGGGCTAAAGTTTGCGTCTGCGAGTTTTGCAACCTCACGCTCAACATTGACCTTTGAGATGCCATAAGGTGTGACAGGGTTGAAGGCCGACTCTTCTGTTAATAGATCATCACCTCCAGCACCGTAGTTACTGCAAGAGGAACTGAAAATAAACCGTTTTACCCCTTGTTGTTTGGCTAACTGAGCAAGTTTAACCGACGCTCGGAAATTAATTTCGTCTGTTAACCCCGGATCTAGATCGCCCAATGGGTCATTAGACAGTCCGGCTAGATGAATTACCGCATCAATACCCTCTAAGTCTGCTGCTTCGACATCACGGATGTCTTTGCAGATTTCAAGGGTTGGTACAGGTTTGTCGCCATAGTCACAATAACGGAACAGGTCACTATCGAAGCCTACAACTTCATAGCCTCTTTCAATTAGCATAGGTGTCAGTATGACACCAATGT
>CAZLIR010000364.1:0-1827 GCA_964559635.1 uncultured Enterobacterales bacterium | reverse complement strand
CCGTGGCTTGGCCGAATTCCGCATCTTTATAGAGCAAAATAAACAGCAGTTGTACTGAGCATATATCTTAGTGGGGATTAGACAGGAATTGTTAGATTGTATCGAGTGCCAAAGTTATCTGAGTAAAGAGTATATTTGCCTCCGAGTGCGGATAGTCGGTCCTTGATACCATTAATACCCAGCCCTTCTCGGGTTTCTTCACTTGTTTCGAGGTCAAAACCATTACCGTCATCTCGAATTAAAACATGCAACTCATTGTCGTGCATATCGATATCCAGCCAGAGATTTTTCGCTTCTGAATGTCGTGCAGCATTGGTGATACACTCCTGTACGATACGATACAAATTGGTGGATATTTCCTTATCGAGTTGACTCAAATCACCAATTACCGTCTTGTGATAGTCAATATTAGCTTCTTTCAGCAGATTGACAATCACCTGATTTGATAAGGCGTATTCAACCCCGTGATCATCCAAAGCGATTGGTCGCAACCAGTGCATTAATTCATATGAGGCGTTGTAGGTCGATGAGGCGATATCATCAATGGTATCGATCATATCTTTTAGATCATCGACCTGATTTAACCCCTGAGCAGCATTGATATGAAAACGAAGTGCGGTGAGATTTTGCCCAATTTCATCATGCAGATCGCGAGATAATAGTTTGCGCTCTTCTTCCTGAATGGCCACAATTCGCTTCGCCAGCGTTTGGTTTTTCTTTACCACCAGATTCAATTTTTTATTCGATTGAGTAACAACAAAAATCACAAATACTAGAATCACCAGCACCACTGGTACCAGCCACTTAAAGACATCAACGAGCTGTATGCCCGTCACTGTATAGGACTTTAACCAGGTATTGGCTATCATGCTCCGTTCTCTAACTGACATGCTAGCGAAGGTTTTATTGAGAATACTGACCAGTGGCTGCATCTCCAGAGACACAGCCATGGTAAGTTTGAGGTCGTAGGGTGCGGAAGCCGCAATAATGAGATCGGTCATGCTGCGGTTAGCGATCTCAAAATTTGCTACGGCAATAGGCGCGATAAATGCGTCAACGGCCCGATCCTGAAGTTTTTCCAGTCCCTCAACCTCGGAGCTCACAATTTCAATTTTAATTTCGGGATAGTCATTCATCACAAAATTAACAAAGTCACCCTCAACAAGTCCGAGCGTTTTACCATTCAAGTCGCTCATATTACCGACATATTCTGCATCTCGGTGAATAACAATGGCGGTAGCCATTTCGATGTATGGCTCGGTGAAGGACATTTCAGATTTACGCTCTTCTGTTACGATGGCAGCCGACATCATGTCAACGCCTCCTTGTTTGAGTTCCTCGAATGCCTCAAGCCAGGTTAAATCTGTACGTGGTGAAAATCGAATGCCAAGTTTCTCACTGGCAAAACTGAGGTAATCTGGGGCAATGCCTACATAGTCCCCGTTTTCATTAAGTATCTCATAGGGCGGCAAATTATCATCGATACCCACTGAAATGGTCTGATGTTGATTGAGCCACTCTTTCTCTGAATTGGTCAGGGAATCGAGCACAGTACGCTTTGAAAAATAGGGCTCTAAAGCCGGTGACCATTTGCGCTCTAGCGCGATCACTGTATTTACCGAGAGTTGATTGATCCCCTCATTGAGTGCCTCATATAGCTGTCTGTTTTGCTTCGCAATTGCCAGATGTACTGTGTCGATATACAAAATTTCATCTGATATCGGGTAGATACCGGTTAGGCCAGAACGCGACAATACGTGCTTAATTGTCGGTAATTCGCCGACGATCGCGTCAACTTGGTCATTGTATAGTAAATTAACACCATCC
>CAZLIR010000363.1:0-1836 GCA_964559635.1 uncultured Enterobacterales bacterium | reverse complement strand
AATGGTTCAATTTTCATTGTGCTTCTCCAAAAAATAGACCGTTAGGTCGTAAAAAACTCAGGATCCGCGACCAGATACCTGAGTTCACACAGTGCTCGTACTGAGCAATTATTAAGGACTAGGCGTTAGCTTAATCCAGAAACATTGAGCTGAGTGATTCTTCTGTGTTCACACGGCGAACCGCCTCAGCCAGCATATTAGCCAGAGAAATCTGACGAATACGTCCACATCCCTGAGCTGCTTCACTCAGTGGAATGGTGTCCGTTACTACTAACTCATCTAATTGTGAGTTACTGATATTGTCAATCGCCTTACCCGATAGTACTGGGTGGGTACAGTAGGCTAATACTTCCTTAGCACCCTGTGACTTCAAAGCACCAGCTGCAGTACACAAAGTACCCGCTGTATCGACAATATCATCTACGATAATGCACGTCTTACCTTCAACATTACCGATAATATTCATTACTTCAGCGCGATTCGGACCGGGCCGACGTTTATCAATGATCGCCAGGTCGATATCCTGTAATCGCTTCGCCACTGCGCGAGCACGAATTACACCACCGACGTCTGGTGATACCACAATCGGATCATCCAAATGCTTTTTGTTGATGTCATGCAGCATAATGGGCGTGGCGTATACGTTATCTACAGGAAAATCGAAAAAGCCCTGTATCTGGTCCGCGTGCAAGTCAACCGTTAGTACACGGTTGATACCCACAATTGCTAACATGTCAGCAACAACTTTGGCACTGATAGCGACGCGAGCAGAGCGTACTCTGCGATCCTGACGTGCGTAACCGAAGTAGGGCACGACCGCCGTAATTCGAGCAGCTGATGCGCGTCTCAGTGCATCGGCCATAATAATCAGTTCCATGAGATTTTCGTTCGCAGGTGAACAGGTGGATTGGATAATGAATACATCCTGACCACGAACATTCTCATTAATCTCTACGTTAATCTCACCGTCGCTAAAGCGACCAAGTTTAACTTCTGAGAGAGAGACACCCAGGTAACTGCTGATATCCTCAGCCAGTTTTGGAGTGGCATTGCCACCGAAAATCATCATATCTGACATGGTAAAAACCGATATCTATTTAAGTTAAAAAGGGCGTAGTCTTGCGAATACACCCTGAAAAATGGCTGGGACGGGAGGATTCGAACCTCCGAATGACAGGATCAAAACCTGTTGTCTTGCCGCTTGACGACGTCCCAATAATTTCTCAATCCCCGGACTAATCCGCGATGGGCTTAGTGCCTTTGGACTCGTTATTGGCCGCTGCTATAAAGTAATTATAACTATCGGGTACAAGGGAGGCTATTTTACGTGCTTCGTCTTCATTTTTAAAGGGCGAAAACACGCTTGCTCCAGTGCCCGTCAGCCTTGCCAGACCATGCTCTGAGAGAATATTAAGTGCCTCATCAACCTCGGGATAGAGGCGTCTGACCACGTCTTCACAATCATTGCGATAATCTGCTAACTGGTCCCAGTTTAAGGGAGCGCGTATTCTGAGGCTTTTGCTATTTCTTGTCAATGCTGGATGAGAGAAAATTTGTGCTGTATTTATACTAATTTTAGGGGTCACAACTAAAAACCAATCCTCAGGTGGTTGGCAGGGTGTCATGCGCTCTCCAACTCCCTCGGCAAAGCAGGCTTTTCCTGCGATAAACACAGGCACATCAGCGCCTAATTGTAGAGCTAAAGTTAACAGCTGCTCCTCGCTAAAATCTCCCTGCCATAGTTCATTCAGAGCGAGCATCGTTGTCGCGGCATCACTGCTACCACCGCCCATACCTGCACCCATTGGGATGCGTTTATTGAGTTGTATATCAACC
>CAZLIR010000362.1:0-1844 GCA_964559635.1 uncultured Enterobacterales bacterium | reverse complement strand
AGGCCCTTGAGAGTCTAACCGATGAGCAACTTGAAACCTTACGTCCCTGGTTGAACAAGAAGCAGATTGAGGCCTTGGTTAAGCGCCGAGATAAGATGATCCGAGGTAAGTTCTAACGTCTCATTAGTCTGAGGTTATTACGGGCATTTGCATGACATAGCGCGACTGCCAGTGCATCAGCAGCATCCGCCTGAGGTGTACTACTTAAGCTCAGTATGGCTGTCACCATATGTTGCACCTGCTCCTTGGTCGCACGACCTGTACCCACCACTGATTTCTTGACTTCTAAGGCACTATATTCTGCAACATCGATGGCATGCACTGCCGCAGCAACAATCGCGACACCACGTGCCTGACCAAGCTTTAGTGCCGAGTCAGCATTCTTGGATAAAAATACCTTTTCTATGGCGACTTCATCCGGGTGGTAATCTGCGATTAAATTTGAAATGGAATCAAACACGATCCGAAGACGATCGGCTAGCGGCAAAGTCTCATTCGCTTTAACGATTCTGACACAGCCGCTATCGAGATATGTTTGTTTGCCATTCTCAATACGAATAAGACCGTAACCTGTGGTTCTTGAGCCGGGGTCAATGCCAAGGATGACGGTCATAGGCGATACAATTACTCTTCCAGGGCTTGATCTGGAATATCGCCATTGTGGTAGACGTTCTGAGTATCATCGAGATCCTCAAGCACATCAATCAGACGCAGAAGCTTTTGCGCATCAGCGACAGATAACTCCGATTGATTTTCGGCCAGCCGGGTTACTTCGGCGTTGATTGCCTCAAAGCCACCCGTGTCAAGTGCGTCTTTTACCGGACCAAACTCCTCCGGTGATGTGATTACCTCGATGGAGCCATCTTCTGAACTGATCACATCTTCGGCACCCGCCTCAAGTGCTGCTTCCATGATGTCATCTTCATCAACGCCCGGAGCATAAATGATTTGACCACAGGTGTTAAACATATAGGCAACCGAGCCTTCAGTACCCAAGTTGCCACCGGCCTTACTAAATGCGTGACGTACTTCAGCCACTGTGCGATTGCGATTATCGGTCATACATTCAACCAGCACCGCAGTACCACCTGGACCGTACCCCTCGTATTGCAGTTCCTCAACATTATCGCCCTCACCGCCACCAGCACCACGTTTTACAGCACGTTCGATGGTATCGCGAGTCATATTGCCAGATAGTGCTTTGTCGATTGCTGCACGCAGGCGAGGATTGGAATCTGGGTCCCCTCCCCCCATTTTAGCGGCTACCACAATTTCGCGGATTAATTTGGTGAATAGCTTACCGCGTTTGGCATCTTGCGCCTTCTTACGGTGTTGAATATTGGCCCATTTACTGTGACCTGCCATAACTACCTCTCGTGAGATCTATTGTTATTTTATTGAGTGTAATAATTGATTGTCACAAACGCCTCAGGGGGAGTCAAATCATCCCGCCTCGGCATCTGAGTCTGGTTTATTAACAGCAATGCCTAATTCATCAAGCTGCTCTGGATTTGCCTGTGAGGGCGCATCCGTCAATAGGCACGCGGCATTGGTTGTTTTTGGAAACGCAATGACATCGCGAATTGAACTGGAGCCAGTCATTAACATCGCCATGCGGTCGAGGCCGAAGGCAATACCACCATGGGGCGGACAACCATACTTCAGAGCGTCTAACAGGAAGCCGAATTTCTCTTGCTGCTGTTGCTCATCGATATCGAGCAGGTCAAATACTGCTGACTGAATCGACTGATCATGAATACGAATAGAACCACCTCCCAACTCAGTGCCGTTCATGACCATGTCATAGGCACGAGAAAGAGTCGTATCAGGCTTGTCCTTTAAGC
>CAZLIR010000361.1:0-1866 GCA_964559635.1 uncultured Enterobacterales bacterium | reverse complement strand
TGGATATATCGCGCAACAACCTCTTTACCCGCACCGCTCTCTCCGGTCAGTAACACTGTGGTATCACTTTGGGCCACTTTCGTTGCCATTTCGAATAGCTTCTGGCTGCGTGGATCCTCGGCAATTGGTTCATGGGCTGAGTCAAAGTCCATAGATATGTAACGACTCACCAAAGCGACCAGTTTTTCTGGGTCAATCGGCTTTTCGACATAATCGATAGCGCCTGATCGCATCGCTTTAACGGCGTCATTGACGTTGCCAAATGCTGTCATTAATAGAAATGGTATATGCGGCGATTTGCTTTGAATATTATCTAGCAAATCATGGCCATCCATTCCATTCATGTGCACATCACTCACGATGATGTCAGGTTTAAAGCGATGTAATTCAGATAAGGCTTCCTCACCACTCGAAACGGTCAGGGTTTCGTAACCGGCGACATCTAAGGTGTCACCTAACGCCTGACGGAGTGTTGAGTCATCCTCAACAACCATAACTTGTGCCTGTCCCATACAATTACCCCTTCGCGACATGTTCTGTCTCTGAGCTAGTTCCTACAATATTCATTGTTTTGTTTATCAATGGCAGACGAATTGTGAACTGAGTGCCCTTATTGGGTTCAGAAGCAACACCCACCTGCCCTTTATAATTAGTGACTACAGTCTTAACGACAGCAAGACCCAGGCCAGTTCCACCCGATTTATCGGTATGAAACGGCTCAAAAATTTGTTCCTGATCGGTGATTTCCAGCCCGCAGCCATTGTCGGTAACAATAATGCAGAGGTTATTCTGTTGATCGAGCTCGATATCAATGCTGATAGAAATGAGTCGACCCTTGGATTGATTATCTCGGCAGGCTTGAATACTGTTTTCGATCAGGTTACTTATGGCACCACAGAGCGCCTGTTGGTTGCCGTAGAGTGATTTATCTTTGAGTAACTCAAAGTCAACATCGAGCTCGATATCTAGTTCTGCGTATACGTTATCAAGCAAATCCGTTTTAATACGTTCGATCAGTTCTGCGACACCATAGCGCTGTGATTTGGCATTACCACCGCTAGCAAACAACAACATATCGCTGATATTATGTTCAAGTTGTTTCAAGCTATGTGTCATATGTCTATGAAATTCTTGCTTTTTATCTTCGCTAAGCCTTGGGGAAATAAGATGGCCCGAATATAATAGCGCCGAAGATAATGGTGTGCGAATTTGATGTGCCAATGATGCCATCATGCGTCCAATAGCCATCAGGCGTTGCTCGCGCGATAAGTTTTCTTGTTGGCGCCGTGTTTCTGTTAAATCGGTCAGAGTCACTATTTGGCCTGGTTCGGTACCAATGGCCTGTGTGTCGACCTTAACGCGACGACCATCTAACAGGGATATCTCATGACCATCATCACTTTTAGGAGAAAATGCCCGTGCGATGATGTCAATCCATGCGTGCCCTTCCAGAGGCTCGCCTAACATATTCACCGCTACTGAATTGGCCTGCTGCACTACCCCGTGGCCATCAATAACTACAACACCATTAGGTAATGTCGCTAATACCACCTGTAATTTCTTGGCTAGTGACTCACTTTCCAGTGCTTTACGCTCTTTCTCTGCAGTTTGCTTAGCCAGATCCGCTCTCAGGACTTGTACCTGATCATTCAGATGGTTATAGGATTCTATGAATTGCTGTGAGATCGCACTGAAATTATGCAACGCATTAATATCAGTGCCTGTATTAGCACCGACCATCGACTGTTGATCAGTTTCTGATGCATCAGGTTGACGCACATCATCCGCGATTGCGTGATTTGTCGTGTCTGTGATCCATGAAGTTTGAACAGCTGAATCCATCGATTACTCCTGATTGTCTCAATC
>CAZLIR010000360.1:0-1870 GCA_964559635.1 uncultured Enterobacterales bacterium | reverse complement strand
AAGGGTCGTGGGATCAAAGATGCTAAATCATTGCATCGAGTCGAATCCGCTGTCGTCGCAGCCGAACTACAAAAAATTGGTTTTAAATTGGTTATTGAATCAGATCTGTTAAGAAATCCAGAGGATGACTACAGTAAATCAGTGTTTGATCCGGAAATTCGCCGTAAAACCGATCGTTTTATATTTATCTTCGAAAAAGCCGAGTAATGCTCCATTAAAGACAATCGTCGTACTGCTCTATCTATAAACCCGATTTGAATTTATAATTCTTGTCGCAATAGCAATTGCTATAACAATAATTCATTCGCTAATGGAGAGCCGCTATGTTTGCGTTAAGACGCTTCCTCTTATTAACTCTGTTATCTTTGTCGCTGGCTGTACATGCCAAAGAAACATTTCAAATTGAACATCTGCCGCAATTAAAGTCCGCAGGTAACCTCACCCTATCACCTAACGGCAAGACCGTTGCTTACACAGTATCTGCTCCGCGCGATATTCTCGCAGGTGATAAAGATGGTCGTGCAGATACGCACTTGTACATCATCAAAGGTAAGGGAGCGCCGACACTATTCATTGGTGGCGAAGGCAGCATTTCCAGTCTGCAATTCAATGCCAACGGAGATACGCTTTATTTTAAATCCAAGCGTGGCGATGATGAGCACACTGCACTTTACTCGATATCCATGAACGGTGGTGAGCCACAAAAGGTTTACTCATATGAAACGGCGCTCGGTGATTATGCAGTTTCTAACGATGGTAATGCTTTGTATTTCGTTGCCGGAGCAAAAGACGACAACAAGAAACTGAAAGACAAGGGTTTTAATGCCTACGTTTTTGAAGAAAAAGATTCTTTGAATCAATTATGGCGTGTTGCACTGGATAATGATGACGCAAAACCAGAATCCATATTCTCGAGTGGTCATGTGTCCAATTTTGTCTTGTCTGATAATGGTAAGACAATTGTTGCTGCTGTAGCACCGACACATTTGATTGATGATTATTATATGAAGCGTGATCTGGTGGTCATGGATAGTGCCACGGGCGAAGTGTCACAAACCATTGATATGCCAGGAAAGTTGGGTGGTTTCCACTTATCTGCTAATGGCAAAAAGTTAGCTATTAACGCGGCGACTGATATTCATGATACCTCTGACGGAGTACTCATGGTCGCTGATGTTAAATCAGGCAAATTGACTCAACTCACTCAGGATGCCAAGCAGCATATCGTTGATGTGGACTGGTATGGCAATGACATTCTAGCGGTGGCTCACCGTGGCGTTGAAAGTGCCTTGGTAGTTTATGAGACGGACGGTGACGTTGATAAAACATACTCGATTTCAAAGGATCTTGTGATTCGCTCTGCCGCCACGGCTGATGGTGAAATTCGTTTCATTGCTGACAGTGCAAAATTCCCGAATGAAGTGTTTGCTGTGTCACGCAACAAAGACAAAAAGCTGACCAATCATAACGCCTTTTTAGCTGAACTAGACTTAGCTGAGCAATCGACCTTCACCTACACCGCGCGCGATGGTGAAACAGTTGAGGGACTATTAATCACCCCTGGTGGTGATATGCCTGAGGGTGGATGGCCGCTAATATTAACTGTTCACGGTGGTCCAGAAGCCCACTTCAGTGATGGTTGGTTAACACGCTATTCCAATGCTGGACAGTTTGGTGCAGCACAGGGTTATGCGGTGTTTTATCCAAACTACCGCGGTTCAACCGGGCGTGGTGTGGCGTATGCTAAGCAGCATCAAAACGACTACGCAGGTAAAGAATTTAATGATTTAGTGGATGGTGTAAAGGCTCTGGCTGAAGCGGGCGTGATTAATAAAGATCGCGTGGGTATCACCGGCGGCTCTTATGGTGG
>CAZLIR010000359.1:0-1883 GCA_964559635.1 uncultured Enterobacterales bacterium | reverse complement strand
TTTCAAACTCAGCATTCACCTCATCGTCTGCGCGCATGGCTGCTAGAGCCTCGTCATAGTCTAGGCGTGCTAACGCATCCAATGTTAATTTGACATTTGCTTTTACCAAATTACCCAACGATTTCAGATCGCGGTATTGCCGCTCGCCTATTGTGCTATCAACCACTGTTCGAGCGCTGACAGCTAATTTTTCTGCCTCATCGCCCATCCTCTCGAGATCGGTAATGGTTTTAATGATACTGATGATAAGTCGAAGGTCACTCGCGGCCGGTTGACGACGAGCCAAAATATTCGTGCAGCGCTCATCAACCTCAACTTCCAATGCATTGACTTTTTTATCACGCTTGATGACTTTTTTGGCGAGTTGCTCATCACCATTGAGTAACGCTTCCAGACCATTTGAGACCTGTTGCTCAACCAATCCGCCCATCTTTAAAACGAGGTTGCGAAGATCTTCGAGCTCCTGATCAAACTTCTTGGAGATGTGCTGTGAGATATTGAGATCATTTTCCATCATTATATTCCAGTATTAGTCAGATTAGCCAAAACGTCCAGTAATGTAGTTTTCAGTCAGTTGATGTCTAGGATTGGTAAAAATTTGGTCTGTGTCACCCATTTCTACCAGATGCCCTAAGTGAAAGTAAGCCGTTTTCTGGGAGACTCGAGCAGCCTGTTGCATTGAGTGAGTCACGATCGCTATGGTGTATTTTTCCTTGAGCTCATCAATCAACTCTTCGATCACCGCTGTGGCGATCGGATCAAGCGCTGAGGCTGGCTCATCCATCAGAATTACTTCCGGACTGACAGCTATCGTACGCGCAATACACAAACGTTGCTGCTGTCCACCTGACAGGCCAGTGCCTGGCTCGTCAAGACGGTCCTTAACTTCATCAAATAAACCCGCTTTTTGCAGACTCGTCATGACAATTTCATCAAGCTCCGCTTTATTGGTCGCTAAACCATGAATCTTGGGGCCATATGCAACGTTATCATAAATCGATTTTGGGAATGGGTTCGGCTTTTGAAACACCATCCCTACTCTGGCGCGAAGTAATACCGGATCCATCTTCTTATGGTAGATATCCTCACCCTCGAGTTTCAAAGACCCCTCCACTCGGCAAATTTGGATCAAATCATTCATTCGATTTATGCTGCGCAGGAAAGTTGATTTTCCGCAACCTGAGGGACCAATTAAAGCTGTAACCTGTTTTCTGGCCAAGTCCAGAGAAACATTCTTAATGGCCTGATTATCACCATAGAATACATCGACATTGCGCATGGACATTTTGGCGTCATCTGAGAAACAGTCACCAACCGTTCCCTCAATGACCATATCCGAGGATGCAAGACTTTCTGCTGAAGTTTTATCCATTGTTGATTACCTAATTCTTTTCAAATCTGCGACGTAAATAAGCCGCACTAGCGTTCATAACAAATAAGAATCCTAACAGCACCACAATAGCTGCTGAAGTTTTTGCCAGGAATCCTCTTTCAGGACTATCTGCCCACAAGAATATTTGCACCGGCATAACCGTTGATGGATCGGTGATGCCACCGGGAATATCAACAATAAATGCCACCATACCAATCATCAGTAGTGGTGCTGTTTCACCCAACGCCTGTGCAAGGCCAATAATAGTTCCGGTTAAAATACCTGGCATGGCCATCGGCAATACATGTCCAAAAGCCGTCTGCACCCGCGAGGCGCCAAGCCCCATAGCCGCCTCTCTGATGGACGGTGGTACCGCCTTGATCGAGGCTCTACTGGCAATGATGATCGTCGGCAGTGTCATCAGTGTTAACACAATGCCACCAACCAGAGGTGCTGATCGAGGCAAGCCAAATATGTTAATAATCACCGCCAAACCCAGTAAGCCGAAGAT
>CAZLIR010000358.1:0-1886 GCA_964559635.1 uncultured Enterobacterales bacterium | reverse complement strand
TTACGAACCCGAGCACAGGTAAACGGCTGTATAAGTGGGATGGTCAGTACATCATGAACCCGAGCACCGGTAAACGGCTGTACAAATGGGATGGTCAGTACATCATGAACCCGAGCACCGGTAAACGCCTATTCAAGTACGATGGTCGCTATGTCTCGCACCCGAGCACCGGCAAACGTCTTGCGGAAATCACGGGAACTGTCTCGGTCGCCGTCGTGATCGCAATCGCTACTGGCATGCTATAGTTACAGAACGCTCTGGCTCAATACTCATAAGAAACCAATAATGAAAAGCAGTAAAGTTAAATTATTTTTTGCGTTATTTATCTCATCGTTACTCATTATCGCCGGGACATTTTTGTGGTACAGCGCGCGCGATGAGATTTTTTATCTTTGCGGAAATTTTTCGGCTGGTGTCAGTAAGTCAGATGTCATCAGACAATTAAACACGTCCAACCTCTCGAGCTACTCGACCACGTTACACGAAGCTGGATCAACCATCGTCTTCAGCAGTAATTTGTTCTTCATGACGCATCAATGTGTTATTGAATTGAACAGTGATGAACATGTAACTCGTGCAAAATTCACCTAAACCACTAATTTTTGTCTAAAAAATAGCCAATTTAACTGCAAAATAGTATAACTATATCTGGAGCTGGCGATACGCATGTATGGCTCGCCCAATTCTGTAGTTTCTGGTCGAAGTACGACGTTAACACTGGCGACACAAAACAATGTGAGTAATGCCAAAGGTAGTGTCAGTCCAGAAAGATCTAATTTATGTAAAGTGAGGTAGTAGTATGAAAAGGAATCTTTTTTCAATATTAGTTTTATTGATATTTTCACCCGTTCTGGCCGATGAAGTTGTTACCCTGAAAAATGGTAAGAAAGCGCTCTTGAAAGATAATGGCACTTGGTCGTATGTAAAGCCATCAGCGAAAAAGTCATCAGGACAGTACAGTAGCATTAGCCTCATTGATCTCAAGTTAGATATTAATTCTATGTCTGGTAAGAAAATCATGACCAGTGGCACAGGACAATTTTTCGCTGATATGTTCATGCTCAAGCAAGAGATGATGGATATGAACCCCCTGATGGTAAATGTCGAGGGCCTATCACGCGATGAAAGAAAATATATCATGACTAAATGTAGCTCTGGATGCCGGGTAAAAGTGCAGGGCAAAGTGGGCGAAGTCATGTTTCAAAAAGGCATTATTGCTGAAAAAATCATGTGGTGATGATGCTCAAGAATACTCTTGATTGAGTATTCACCGTGTCTGCTGCATTTCGAATCAATAGGACAAAGAACATGCCAAAAGACATCGGGAGTATCGGTGCTAAGCTCAGATAAATTGCAGGCAATGAAATGTCCTGCCTGTGACAACAACATGACCCATGGCTACATCTCAGGTCACTGGGTCAGATTGCGTTGGACAGAAACCAATAAAACTAAAACAATCTTTTCTGGTGAGGTGTTAAGAAAAAACATTGATTGGTGGAGTGCGCCGAATTTAGAAGCAGTCAGGTGCCAAAATTGTAAGATAGGGATCTTTAGATATGACTACTAAAGCAAATTGTAATATTCATTACAACGAGATTAGCAAGTAAGTCATTGGTGCGATTAAGTAGTTTATATCACCTACCTGAGGTGGCTAATGTGTAAAAATAAAGCTGGGCACATCTGACGACATGAGTGATGCTTCGTTTGACCATCTCGTTGTCTATGTGCCAAATATTGCAGAGGCGAGCCAGCAATTTAGCCAACTTGGTTTCAAGGTATCTTATGGCGGTGCGCATAGTCACACACATTCGGAATTAATCTTTTCCACCGACCAAACCTATTTGGAATTGTTGGAATTGCAACCAGCATTTAAAAGAATGGTGTAA
>CAZLIR010000357.1:0-1910 GCA_964559635.1 uncultured Enterobacterales bacterium | reverse complement strand
TGGATGTTAGTCAGCCGAACAACTGGCCGCGTATTCAATATTTAATTGATTCTGGGCAGTTTGATATGAATGCCTTAACAGGTTTCGCAGTGACTGAAGAGCAAACTGCGGATAGTATGAAAGATCTCTATGCCGATGAGTATGTCAGCGAGCCACATGCTGCCGTCGCTTATCACGCACTAACGCAATCACTCACTGAAGGGGAACACGGCCTCTTCCTCGGCACTGCACATCCAGCGAAGTTTAAATCGTCAGTGGATGACATTTTAGCACTTGATATACCCCTTCCTGAGCCTCTACAGAAGAGCTCAGTGAAGCAAGACTTATCACAAGATATTCCCTTTGCACATGATGCATTGGTAAAGGAGCTCGTAGCCCTTTAAAATAAGGCATCTCTAATCGCAGCACTGGACTACATTTGTCGACCAAGGATGCCTTAACACAACTTGCGACTATCCCTGTGACCGATGTCTCTGGCATTGGTCCAAAGCAGGCTGAAAAACTCGCCAAGTTATCGATCTTCTCGATTCAAGATCTACTTCTGCATCTGCCCTTTCGTTATGAGGATCGCACCCGAGTTACGCCAATCTCTGAATGCCGCCCCGGTATGTTGGTGGTCATTGAAGGCGTCATTCAACAAACTCGGATCATTCCAGCACGTCGGCGCATGATGGTTTGTATGGTATCCGATGGCGATGCCTTTATTCAGTTACGCTTCTTTAACTTTTTTCAAAACATGCAGCGCCAATTGGCATCTGGGCAACGTGTGCGATGTTTCGGTGAAATTCGTGGCGGACAACAAGGCCTCGAAATAATCCATCCGGAATATCAGCTAATTAACAGTAACAATGCGATCAATAAAACAGAGACTCTAACACCGGTTTATCCAACCACTGAAGGCGTTGGCCAAGCACTGATCCGCCGTTGGACCGATAGCGCCCTTGGCATGCTTGGTCGTTATGAAATACAAGAGCTGTTTCAACCACTTCAGCTAGCCCAACTAAATGTCTCGCAGCTCAATTTAAATGAGACACTGCAATTTTTGCATCGACCACCGGCTGATAGCGCTATTGAAAAACTCAACGAGGGTTCTCATCCAGCGCAACAGCGACTCATCGTGGAAGAACTATTGGCGCACCAGGTGTCGCTACTGCAATTAAGAAAACAAACTCGTCAGCTCGATGGTTACGCCATCCCTTGCTCGGATCAACATCTTGAGCCGCTATTAGACCAGCTACCCTTTTCACCCACTGGCGCCCAGCAACGCGTGTATCAGGAAATTTGTGCTGACTTAGCACAACCGACACCCATGATGCGTCTGATCCAAGGTGATGTCGGATCAGGTAAGACACTTGTGGCCGTTATGATGGCGCTACAAGTACTGAATAATAACCAGCAGGTCGCGCTCATGGCGCCGACCGAATTATTATCTGAGCAACATTATCACTCTATCAAGCAGTTATTAGAGCCGATAGGTTTTAAAACCGTCTGCCTAGTGAGTAAGTTAAAAGCCGCTGAGCGACGCGAAGCGCTCGCCGCCATAGCCGAGGAATCAGCTTTGATGGTTATTGGCACCCACGCCTTGTTCCAAGACAAAGTGGCGTTTCATGATTTGGCTCTAATCATTGTCGATGAGCAACATCGCTTTGGTGTGGATCAACGACTGACACTGAAAGAGAAAGGTATTGCTGCTGATCGTCATCCGCATCAGGCAGTCATGACCGCCACACCGATCCCACGCACTTTGGCCATGTCAGTCTATGCCGATTTAGAAACCTCGATTATCGATGAACTACCACCCGGTCGAACCCCTATCGAAACACTGGCGATGAGTTCTGATAAGCGACCATCGATTATCCAGCGATTGCGGCAAGCATGTGGCGAAGAAAAACGCCAAGTGTATTGGGTGT
>CAZLIR010000356.1:0-1920 GCA_964559635.1 uncultured Enterobacterales bacterium | reverse complement strand
GGTGGTGGTACCGTTCAAACTGCTGCGGGTCGTTTGTTGTACGAAATGCCAACCAATGCGCGCAAGAAGCGTTGGGCTGCCTATGTTTGCTCTGGAACTGTCACAACTGATGGCACAACAGGTCGAGCTGTCATTATTACTGCAGCACACTGTGTCTATGATGATGCTAATAAAGCTTTCGCTCGAAATGTATTGTTTATACCTAATCAAAACGATACTACTGGTACGGGAACCGATAGCAATTGCGGCAATGATCCACTTGGGTGCTGGACCCCTGCGTTTGGTGTAGTAGACGTCAACTGGACGACTACAACATTCCCGAATAATATTCCGTGGGATTACGCCTACTACGTTGTTGATGATGTCGGTGCGCATTCAGGTACTTCAGTATCAAGTGATGCTATCGAAGCTGTGACTGGTTCACTAGCTGTTGATTTCAACACGCCATTTTTTGATGACGGCACACCGGGTGCTGGTTCTCAGGACTTTACCTATGGCTTAGGTTACTCATACAGCGATGATCCAAACTTCATGTATTGTGCTGATGATATGACTACCTATGAGAACGATAACTGGTGGATTGCTATCTGTGGTTTATCGGGTGGTTCGTCAGGCGGACCTTGGACGCAGGCCGCTGATGGTAATGGCGCTGTGATCTCCGTCAACTCCTGGGGCTTTTCAGATGGCAGTCCTGGTATGGCAGGTCCTATTCTGAGTGGTACCTCAGCAGAGTGCATGTACACCATTGCTAAAACAGAAGCATTCTCGGCAATACCATCTGCCGACGGTGATCAAGGAGTTGTTGTTAGCTGTAACTAACAGCCATAACGCTCACTCATAAAACCGATAGTCATCACAGGCTATCGGTTTTTTTGTGCTTAACTATTAACCAGTACGTTGAACGGTTGAATTGTCTCTGCGACGATTTCTGAAGTAAACGAACACAATTCGAGAGGTCATGAGTAACGCGATTACCTGAATTGCAATCAACACACTGTGCTGTGATTGAAATGGACTCACGGTGAAAAGATTGGTCATTGCCATAAAACTAAAGACTGCCCCGAATAAAAAGAGTAATACCACAACTAGCGTAAATAGTGCGCCCGGATTATCATATCGATCGTATTTCATTATTATTAAGCTCCGAAAATGTGCCGCTATCTTAGTTGATATAGATGTGTCGGTGCTTGTAAAAATGTTTCAGTGTTTTACAAACCTGATAAACCTATTAGAATCAAATAGTTAAGAGCAAATTAAGATGGTCATAGTCGTTGTTTTAGCTGTTTTGGCAGTCATTGTTTTACCCGGTCTATGGGTCAAGCACACGCTAAAAAAATATTCGGTTGAGTATGATGCTCTGCCCGGAACGGGCGGTGAGCTCGCAACGCACCTGATTAATCGCTATGAGCTTCCGGTAACACTGGAAACTACTGAGCAGGGCGATCATTATGATCCGAGTGAAAAGGTCGTGCGCTTAAGTGAGCCATTTATGAATGGACGCTCTCTGAGCGCGGTCGCCGTGGCTGCGCATGAGGTTGGTCATGCCATACAACATCACACGAATTATGCCCCGCTTAACTTCAGAACTAAGCTAGCCGGTTTTGCACTATATGCCCAGAAAATTGGCAGTGCCGCCTTTATCTTTTTACCTTTTCTGGCCTTGTTATCACGCTCGCCCACCGTTGGAGCGCTAATTCTAGGATTAGCAGTTGCCAGCATGCTATTAGGAGTACTGGTTCATCTGGTCACGCTACCGGTTGAAATTGATGCCAGCTTCAGCCGCGCCTTGCCAATTTTAGAGCAGGGGGAGTACTTGAACGCACAGGAAATGGCTATTGCACGAAAGATTCTTCTGGCAGCTGCCATCACTTATGTCGCCGCAGCCATGTTATCTCTGGTCAATATTTGGCGTTGGGTTTA
>CAZLIR010000355.1:0-1929 GCA_964559635.1 uncultured Enterobacterales bacterium | reverse complement strand
CGAAATGCCATTATGATTGGATTTTGGCATGAGTTTTTCTACGATGCGACAGACCCAACTACGGCGAAATATCTGGTCGACTACATCAGTTGGATCATCTACTGTTTCCCAGTGTTTATTGTGCAACTAATCCTGACCTCATTTATCATCCAGAAATCGTTCAAACCGGAATATCAAACCCTGAACCGTTCAGTAGTTAAATTGCGCCAGCAATTAGAACAGCAAGGCAGTATGGATTTGAGCGATTACACCACCATTGCAATATTTTTCATTACGCTGATTGGTTGGGTGTTCTTCTCGGATACCATAGGCCTCGGTACGATTGCGCTCATGGGTAGTGTGGCATTTCTAATTTTTGGTCTGGTCAAATGGGAAGATATTAATACCAATGTTAACTGGGGCGTGGTGTTGCTCTATGGCTCAGCAATCTCACTCGGTATTCAAATGAAAGACACCGGTGCTGCGACCTGGATAGCTAGTGAAATAGTTAATCTACTGGCATACATAGGTGCTGAAGGTGGGGTAAGTCTGTGGCTGACGGTATCAGCCCTGACTGCAGGTGTAACCAATACCATGTCAAATGGTGCTGCGGTGGCTATGCTCGGACCAGTAACCCTCAAGATGGCGGTAGTCGCCGAGGAGAGTCCGCTATTGATGGGCTACATTACCGCAATATCCTCAGCATTTGCCTATTTAACAGTAGTCGGAACACCGGCCTGTACCATCGTCTATTCCTCTGGCTATCTCAAGGCTTCAGACTTTTTAAAGGTCGGCTGGAAGATGCTGGTGATGTCGATGCTTGTTTTAATGGTATTTGCCTATTTTTATTGGCCGTTGATTGGTCTTTAGGAGACAGATATGGAAAATCTGGAAATTAATCAACACATGAATGATGAAACTGCATCTCTGCAGCAAGAAGATGCTGCGTTTCGTATTCTGGTGTGCATTGATGGTTCAGAAGAGAGTTACCGTGGCTTACGTTATGCCGTTCGACTGGCGCGTGGCTACGATACTGATATTACGCTGCTTTATGTGCGTAAAGTCGATAAGGAGCTCTCGTCTGAGGGCCTCGATATGCGTATTTCGCGCGAGAATATGCTCGACTGGGGCATAGAATTACCCGGTATGGCAGCGCTGAAACAGGGGCTCGAGATTCTTACTGAACTTGGTTATCTTGAGGGTGAGTGGAGCAGTGAAATGACCCACATTGACAACCGCGGTGACCCGGTTGGCGATAATATGGTCGAGTATTCAAATAGCAGTGGCCGTAAGGTGTGTTTGAAGATTATGGTTGCTCCCTCAGCCGAGTTGGGAATACTGGAGGAGGCCGAAACCGGTCATTATGACATCACCATCGTCAGTGAGACCGACATGGATGACAATGATAAGGGATTTTCATTGAGTAACTCACTATCGCAAACCATTGCGACAGAATCTGAAACATCCGTGATCGTAGCGAAAGCGTTGGAAGAGAACAAAGGTCATCTGGTTTGTCTCAACGGCTCAGTTGCCTCGCTGAATATGGCACGTGAGGATGCCATTATGGCGGCACGATGCGATTGTCCAGTATATCTGTATACGGTGGTTAAAGATGAGTCACTGTTAGAGGTAGGTCAGGCACGTATTTACGAGGCACGGATGGTGATTGAAGAGGCTGGTTTTAGTATTACCGGTGAGAAAATAGGCATTGGCAATAAGGTCGAGAATATTATCGAGGAGGGCAAAAAGCACTCATTAATCGTGTTATCTGGTGAGCATAAAATTGGTTTTCGACGCTTCTTTAAATCAAGTTTGGTCTATCGCGTGTTGGAAGGGGCGCACAACTCTGTGATGGTGCGACGGTAACCAATAGTGAATGAATCATGAAGTACAATCCATTCGAAACAATTAGCGAAACGGTTGATACCCAACCAGATGTCTCAGATGAGG
>CAZLIR010000354.1:0-1929 GCA_964559635.1 uncultured Enterobacterales bacterium | reverse complement strand
CATCCGATCCGCCCAGATTCTTACATTGAGATGAATAACTTCTATACCCATACGGTATATATCAAAGGGGCAGAAGTCATTCGCATGCTAGAAACCATCATCGGCAAGCGGACATTTAATCAAGGTGTACGACATTACCTAAAAAAGCATGACGGTCAAGCAGTGACCTGTGAAGATTTCGTTGTCGCCATGGAAGAGGTTTCAGGTAAAGACTTAACTAACTTTAGGCATTGGTACTCGCAATCAGGAACTCCAGCTGTCGAAGTCACTGGCGTATATGCCGAAGAAACAGGGCTATTTACGTTGGAATTCGAACAATCTTGCCCCAGCACTCCCGGACAGGTACACAAGCTACCATTTTATATACCTGTAACACTTGGACTGCTCGATTCTAATGGCGAGACAGTTGAATTAAGCATCGACTCAGAGCACACCAATGCATTATTTGATTTGAACGCAAAAAAGTCTGAAATAACGGTTTTCCTTGATGCACCTCATCAGAAAATCAGTTTCAAAGGACTCACAAAAGTGCCGACTCCGTCATTATTGAGAGGATTCTCAGCACCTGTCAAACTTGACTATGACTATACATCAGAGCAAAGACTGCAGCTGATCAGCTCGGATTCTGATCCTTATGTTAAGTGGCAAGCTAATCAGGAATTAGTGAAGACTGTTGTCGATAGCATATTGAAAAGCCATGATTCTGACGCGATAGATCACGCTGCTATCGAGGTTATTCTGACCAGTCGAAGAGCGATTATTGCAGATCAGTCGATTGATCCGGCCTTTAAAGCGTTACAACTTGAGTTACCTTCGTTACTGGAAATATCAGAGACATATCTGCCTATTCCGATCCAACAACTCAGTGATATCTGGCCTGAATTCAAACATCGAATTGCGACCGCACTACTGCCAGAGTTAACCTCCCTTGCCGATGATTGCCAGCAGCAACTTGCAAACCCAGAACTATCAAAAAGTGATGCGGCACAATGGCGCAGATTGCTGGTGTCAACCTTGATGCTTGCTGCGGCGTCAGGTGATGCAACAATTCATACCAGAGCAGAGAAGTTGTATCATTCAGAGCAATCAATGACTATAAAACAAGGTATGTTGTCATTGATCCATCACAATTACACCGCTGAGTCTGACGACATTTTGCAGCATTTTTATCATGCCTGGCAGGATGAGGACCTTGTCATTGATAAGTGGTTTGCGATTCAGTCAACGCTTTCAAGTGATGATATTTTTGAGCGAATGCAAGCACTGACAAGCCATGCTGATTTTAATTTGAATAACCCGAACAAGGTTCGCTCAGTGTTAATGCGCTTTGCCATGGCTAACCCAAGTAAGTTCCATGATGAATCTGGCCGAGGATATGAACTGGTTAGTCGTTATGTCGTTAAACTCAATAAGATTAACCCTCAAGTTGCGGCTCGCTTATGTGGCGCATTTAATGGCTGGCGTAAGTTAGAGTGCGAGTCGCGTAAGAAAATGATCAAAAAGTCATTAGAGTTTATTTTGTCACATGAAAATACATCACCAGATGTGTATGAGATTGCCAACAAAGCATTAGCTGACTAGTCAGTTTAGGAGAATTCAAAGTATGGCTATAATTAACTGTCCTGCATGCAACGAGCGAATGTCTTCAGCACAAACTGTGTGTCCTCAATGTGGTACAAGTGTTAATGATGAAGATAGTATCGAGCGTGCTGAGCGAAAGGCGCGGAATCAACGCTTTAAGAAAAAAGCTAGATTACAAAACATGTCTTTTATGTGCATGTTGGTGTTTGCCAGTGGAGCATTGCTCATGTATTTCGGTATGACTAATTCTGACAAACTATATCAGGAAATAGGGCGACTGCTGATCGGCTTAGGATTCGTGGGCTATATCGGTTTTCGTGCTGCAATTATGTACATGAAGTGGAAATA
>CAZLIR010000353.1:0-1930 GCA_964559635.1 uncultured Enterobacterales bacterium | reverse complement strand
CAGTAATACATCAAGACGCTTTGATTCTGGTACAACCACGGCCGGTCGTAAATTAGCCAGCAACTCATCGGTTGATGAAGATAACTCGCCACCGGGTCGCAGTAACTTCAACATGTCCTTCGCTAACAATATGCCCTGTACATCATCACGATCCTCACCGATTACCGGAAATCGAGAGTGAGTCGATTCGGTGACGATGTCATAAATATCGACAAAACTGAGGCTGCGGTCGACTACAACCATTTGCGAGCGTGGGATCATTATGTCGCGCGCCTGCATATCAGACATTTGCAGTGCGCCTTCCAGCATAGCTAGTGATTCGTCGTTGATGATACTGTCGTCAGTCGCTGTTCGAAGGACGTCTGTTAACTCTTCGCGACTCGAGGGTGACCCCTTAAAAAAATGAATAATCTTCTCTCGCCAGGACGGCGAGGGAGGTTGATCCGGATCTTCGTTGTTCAATCTAGTGTGTCCTGTGTTTCGAGCATTTTTGCTCTGGAAATAAAATTATACACCACCAATCATTATTGGTCGATTACGACATAGGGGTTAGCAATACCCTGACGCTCAAGAACCGCGATCTCGATTGCTTCCATTTCTGTCGCTGTTTGTTCGGTTTCATGGTCATAACCCAGCAGATGCAGAATACCGTGCACCACCAGATGACAAAAGTGCATCGCCACTGTTTTCCCCTGCTCTGCCGATTCTTGCATGACAATGGGTGCACAGATTAACAGGTCGCCCAGTAGGTCAGACTCGACACCGGGAAATGCCTCATAGGGGAATGACAAAATATTCGTTGGCCCAGACTTTGCGCGATAGTTGTGGTTGAATTCGGCACTCTCACTTTCATCGATTAGCCGCACTGCAACACTAAAATCTGTGGTTATGTCCAGATGGTCAAATAATGCATTGATAAGTGTGGTGACTTCAACTAGGTCAGGCGCTCCGGCGAGCGTCTCCCATTGCTGCGCATCAAGGTTAACCGGCATCGTCATGTGCCTCGTACGCTTCAACGATTTTTTGTACCACCGAGTGGCGCACGACATCACGAGAAGCGAAGAAGGTAAAACTAATTTGCTTTATATCCTTGAGGATATCGATTACATGGCGCAGTCCCGAGGTAGTTCCACGCGGCAGGTCGATTTGAGTAATATCGCCGGTAATGACCGCCTTCGAACGAAAACCGATCCGTGTCAGGAACATTTTCATTTGCTCCTTGCTGGTGTTCTGGCTTTCATCAAGAATAATAAAGGCATCGTTCAGTGTTCGTCCGCGCATGTAAGCTAACGGCGCGACCTCGATGATATTTCGCTCGACCAACTTGGCGACAGTTTCAAAGCCCAACATTTCATAGAGCGCATCGTACAATGGCCGCAAATAGGGGTCGATTTTCTGTGCCAGATCACCCGGTAAGAATCCCAACCGCTCGCCCGCCTCAACGGCAGGACGCGTCAACACAATGCGTCTCACCTCCTGACGCTCAAGAGCATCCACTGCGGCGGCGACAGCTAGGTAGGTTTTACCTGTTCCGGCAGGACCGATACCAAAACTGATGTCGTGGTCCATGATCTGTTGCATATACATGGATTGATTAGCACCCTTTGGCTTAATTAATCCACGCTTAGTCTTAATTGTGATGTCTTTGATGCCAACTTCAGGCGCCTCATCCGTACCCAGTGTCATCTGAATTTGCAAGTGCACGTCGGCGGGCAGCAGTGTCTCTTCGGTCCCGGTTTGCTGATACAAACTCTCGATGATCTGTTTCGACATCGTAGCCATTCGTTCGGTGCCGAGGACTCTGAAAGAGGTGCCACGGTTGGCTATCTCTACCCCAAGGCGGCGTTCAATTTGTTTAATATGATCATCGTACTCGCCACAGAGCATCAGCAAACGGTCATTATCATGGGGCTCGAGTTGAAAATCGAGG
>CAZLIR010000352.1:0-1968 GCA_964559635.1 uncultured Enterobacterales bacterium | reverse complement strand
TAATATGCCTCTATTCAGAGGTAAGAAACAACTTCAACATTATTTAGTGTTGGGTATTCTCTCAGTACTGCTCACCAGTTGCGCAACTAACCAAGATGCACAACCAACTGCAAAGGCAGCAATCGTATCGATACCTTCAAATTGCACCTCATGGTTTGACGGCTGCAATGTCTGCTCTGTCGAAAATAGTAAACTAGCCGCTTGTACTCGAAAAATGTGCTTCGAAGATTCGCAACAGCCTTCCAAATGTCTGGCATTCTACAACGACGAGAAGAAACAGATTATTCCGGCAGACTGCACACTTTGGTTTGATGGCTGTAATCGCTGCGTCGTCTCAAATGGTGAAATAAAGGGCTGTACTAAAATGGCATGTTCGTTAGGTAAAAAACTCGCGTCAACCTGTCTGGAATCACAAAAACCGCAAAGTAACTAAGTATTTTTCACACTTATGTTTGATTTTTTTGCCTATTTAATCTCGACTCTAGTACACTTTTCGCCCAATAAATTTTATTAGTCCAATTCTGAAACTATATAGATGTTCGTTGACTGGAAAAATTCGATGCTAAACCTACTAAGACTATTGCTTGTCTCTAGCTTATTACAATGTTTCATTGTAAATGCAAACCAGGATTCGAAGATTCCTAGCGAGGGCAAAGTAGTACCTTTGAATTTGATTGTTTTGGCACCAGAATCAATTCCCTATCACTACTATAACTACGACGATGCCAGCGTTGTCGGTACGTCGGTTGATGAAATCAAAAGTCTCATGCAGCAAGCCAATTTGGCCTCACCGACATTTAGAATTTATCCGTGGAAACGTGCACTTTACTTAGCAAATAAGCAACCTAAGACGCTCATCATGCCACTGAGTCGAACTCCTGAGCGGGAGAATGACTATGTTTGGTTGAAAGCGATGAGAGAAACATATTTTTCAGTTTATTCTCTAGACGATGCGCCACTGACGCCAGAGATAGTACGAGAGAAAAATATATCTATTTATTGTGAGAACGCTGGCATCCAATGCTTGCTTCTATCTAAATCAGGGTTTCCTGAAAAATTTATCAAAGAAAACCATGGCGTGTCACATGACAACTTTCTTGATTTAGCCTTAGTGGGTCGAATCAAGTATTTTCTAGCAGAGCAAGATTTGGTTGAGACAGGGCTTAAACAGCGAAGACTACCACTGAATACGCTCAAAAAAGTTTACACACTCAACAAGCCTGTTTCCGACTACTTGGCTATCAGCAAAAATAATGAGCCCGAACTGATCGATCTGCTGGTTCAGATATTCAGCAAATCAGCTGAGTAATCCCCAACAATTTACCTCATCGATAGATGCCGAAGTGAGGCTAGGTTACCTCTCATTTTCAGACAATATGGCAGCAATCTGATCATGCGTAAGACCTGCAGAATATAACACGCCGCAGTGATTCATAAATAATGAATTTGCTGCATTCAAATTGAGCGGGTTAAAACTAAAATCACTGTTATGACCGCCTGCTTCTGAATGTATAATCGATGTCGCAGCGTAGTCCCATAAGCACCCGCCTCCTTCTTGCGGTTTAGGCTTCTTGTAAAAGATGCAAGGGGCGTTCTCGATGGTATCGATGGCCTGCATAACAGCGCCCCCCGGACCATTGTCGATGGTTATTGAGCGCTGACTATTATCGATTGCAAAGCGTTTGCCATTCTTGAGTGCTCCCTCTTCAGCAATAGCAGAATAGAGATTGTCATTTCTGGGATCAAAAACGACGCCTAGTAAGGATTTGCCTTCGCGACTAACGAGCGCGATAGATGTCGCATAGCCGGATTCATTTTGGGTGAATGGCAAGGTACCATCCAATGGATCAATGCACCAGAAATACGCCTTGTCAAATCGAGATTGATTATCAGTCGACTCTTCAGTTAACAGGCCTAAATTATACTTTTCGAGGGTCGGATTGATCACCTCTAGAATTGCCTGCTCGG
>CAZLIR010000351.1:0-1970 GCA_964559635.1 uncultured Enterobacterales bacterium | reverse complement strand
TAGCCTCCCAGAAAGGCGATGGCTCCCAGCGGTATTGTCGCAACTAATATCGGCTTACGCTTGGTCCATGAAGAGACGAAAAGTAGCCAACCGATAACCGGAGCGGCCCACATGGTATGAATGATATGAGCCATAAGTATCTTCAGCGGTACACTGAGAAATGGCGCTGGCTCCCAAATTGAAGCCCATGCGTGCCCGCCACCGAACCAGGCCACGATCGTCGCAATCAACATAATTGCCAGAAAGGTGACGAAGATTGCCGCAATAAACATGATCGGCAGCACGAAGAAAACAACAGCCACTTTCGAAGTGACGGTCATCAAGTCAGATACCGGTAATGACTTCCAGAATAGGATGCTGCGATCACGACGATCATCATATAAGGCACCCAATAAATAGAATACGCTGACAAATATCAAAACCACCATGAACATGGCGCTCAAACTGTATAGCGCAATCGTCCAAACATTAATGCGCTGCTCCAGTGGCACCAAAGCAAATTCTTTGGTCATACTCGAAAAGAAATCAAACCCTGAAATATTGAGTCCGTTGATACGGATACCACTCAAGTTACCCATTTCTTGGTTAGCATCACTCATAAATGACTCAGAACCAAACAGAACGAAGATCAGTGCGATTACGAAGAAGCAGCCAATGCCGATTGGGGTAATGGCAAAACTACCTCGGTTTTCCCAATATTCCCTTTGTAGTAATGTGTAAAATGATTTCACTGTTCACCTCCCGTCATTGTTGCAACAAATAAGTCGGCAACCTTGGGTACATGCACCTCACCCAGTGCTTCCAATTGCTCGCGTTCAACGTTTTTATACAGTAGAACGTGGCGACCAAAAATATCACGGCGGTTCAGAGGTTTTAGTGCTGTGGCTTGCTCGAGTTGCTCTGGCGAAACCATCACCTCAAGGAAGGTATTAGCGATTTCGTCCATGTTCGTTTCAAGCACAATCTTGCCTTCCTGAATGAAAATTAAATCGGTCAGAAGATATTCAATCTCATCGACCTGGTGGGTGGTGATGATAATGGTTCGATCTTCAGAAAAATAATCGTTTAGCAGACGATCATAGAACGACTTACGATAGAGAATGTCCAAACCGAGTGTCGGCTCATCTAAAACCAATAGCTTGGCATCAATGGCCAAAACTAGCGCCAGATGTAACTGAGTTATCATGCCTTTTGATAGTTGCTTAACCTTCTTATCCATTGGGATATTGGTCTGAGCTAACATCTCTTCGGCTCTCTCCCGATTAAAGTTCGGATGAACACCTGCGGTGAATTCAATGGTCTGAGCAACCTTCATCCAGCCAGGCAACACCGCCACATCAGCAATGAAACAGACGTCCTGCATAACCTGATGGCGCTGCGTGCGTGGATTCAAACCACAGACACTCAATTCACCTTCATAGCTGGTTAAACCCAGCATGGCTTTGAGCACTGTAGTCTTACCGGCACCATTGGGACCAATGAGTCCGACTATTCGACCACTCTCGATGTTGAAATTGACATCATCAAGTGCTTTAAACTTGCGGTACGACTTACTTAAGCCCTTCGCCTGAACAATATTATTCATGATCAGAATCCTCAGCCTTGTTAGCTAACAGCTCATCCACAGCCAAACCCAAACGTTCAATACGACGTTTGATTTCAGGCCACTCCTGATGAATGAATTTCTGTTTTTCAGACTCCAATAACTGTGCTCTCGCACCGTCTTGAACAAACATACCTAACCCTCTCTTTTTTGTTATCAATTGATCATCGACCAGCGTTTGGTAGGCCTTTGATACGGTGATAGGATTCACCCGATATTCAGCAGAGACATTGCGAACAGACGGTAACGCATCACCATCTTTGAGGACTTCGTCTAAGATGAGTCCGATAACCTTTTCTCTGAGTTGGATATATATCGGTTGATTGTCATTCCAATCGTTCTGCATAATAACGCTCACTTGAATGTT
>CAZLIR010000350.1:0-1997 GCA_964559635.1 uncultured Enterobacterales bacterium | reverse complement strand
GCTGAAGCGGTTGAGTTATGTCTGTTTGATGCCAGTGGCATGGAAGAGGTGCAGCGCATGGAATTGCCGACATTTCAGGACGATGTGTTCTGTGGTTACGTTCCGAATCTGTCGCCTGGTGCTCTCTATGGCTATCGCTGTCATGGCAGTTATGAACCCCAAAACGGGTTACGATTTAATCCACATAAACTTTTGTTGGATCCCTACGCACGACAATTGACAGGGAAACTGACACATCATGAGCGTCATTACGACTACGAGCAGGGTAAAGAGGCGGGCGTGATGAATATGGATAAGCGTGATAGCTCTGCTGTAATGCCCAAATGCATTGTCACAGAGGAACCGAGCAATCTGCCTGCCTATCAGCCACCTCATGGTCGACATGAAATGGTTATTTACGAAATGCATGTGAAGGGTTACAGCCAATTAAATAGCCGCATCAAAACTGAATTACGTGGAACTTACGAAGCGGTTGCCTCAGATGAATCGATTGCACACCTGAAAGAATTAGGCATCACCGCGGTTGAATTATTACCGGTGCATGCGTCTTCGGCCGAGCCATTTCTGCGTGATAAAGAGATGGAAAATTATTGGGGTTATAACCAATACCATTATTTTGCTCTCAATCCCTCCTATGCTGATCAAGATGCCATAAACGAGCTGCGTCATGTCACGCAGAGATTACATAAGGCTGGTATACAAGTGATTATCGATGTGGTCTATAACCACACAGCCGAAGGCGGTGAATATGGACCTAGCACGAGTTTTCGTGGCATTGATAACCTCAGTTATTACGCCCTTGATCCGAGAAATCTGGCGAGTTATTGGAATCATAGTGGCTGCGGTAATACCTTAAATCTGAGTCATCCGAGGGTATTACAACTAGTCATGGACAGTTTGCGCTATCTGGTCGAGAAAGTCGGAGTTGATGGCTTTAGATTTGATCTGACGACATCATTGGGTCGTGATGATGCGACTAAATTTTCTGCACGACATGCCTTCTTCTCATGCCTTAAACAGGATCCGGTGCTAAGCAAGGTGTTGCTCATTGCAGAGCCCTGGGATATTGGTCCACAGGGTTATCAGTTAGGCAATTTCCCGGATAATTGGTATGAATGGAACGACCAATTCCGCGATGTCGTCAGGCGCTTCTGGCGTGGTGATAAAGATATGGCGCCGGAGTTTGCCAAACGCATGCATGGCTCAAGTGACTTATTTGGCGACCGCGGTCGTTCACCCTACGTCAGTTTAAATTTCATTACTGCTCACGATGGCTTCACCTTGCATGATCTGGTGTCTTACAGCCAGCGCCATAATCAGGCTAATGGTGAAGACAGCCAAGATGGTCATTCGGCAAATTTCTCAGCCAATCATGGGGTTGAGGGTGAAACCAATGACCGCGAAATTAATCGCTTGCGCTTGCAGCAAAAGAAAAACTTGCTCGCCTCTTTATTGCTAGCACAAGGAACTCCGATGTTATTGGCTGGCGATGAGGTGAGTAACTCACAAGACGGCAATAACAATGCTTACTGCCAAGATAACGAAATCGGATGGATTAACTGGAACAAAGATCAAGAAGCCGATCTGACAGGCTTCATTTCGATGTTGATTCAATTACGTCAACATCACCCACTAATTAACCGTCCAACACTCCCGCATGGACTGACGGTGTCTGACAAAACGGGGCTAACAGACATTAGCTGGATACGGAGTGATGGAAATTTAATGATCCCCGACGATTGGGAAGATAGCGATTTGCAGTGTTTTGCAATGATGCTGGCAGCGACACAAGACCCATTGTCACCGTCACATGGTGATAAGAGCTGCAGTCTTGATGACGCAATTATCTTTATCTTCAATCAATCAAATCAAAATCATGGTTTTCTGTTGCCTAAACACAATGGAAATTGGGGCATTGATTTTGATACAGCTGAGACTGAGCACAGTGACAGACAGCAAGCCGTTAGCGGTTCGTCTATCGAGGTGAGTGCGCATAG
>CAZLIR010000349.1:0-2001 GCA_964559635.1 uncultured Enterobacterales bacterium | reverse complement strand
ATCCATAACCCTCGACATGGAAACACCAAAACCTACTGGAGCAGTAGCCGAAGCACAACCACTCGTCCTGGCTCCGACTAAGCCAATGATCTTGGAAGCTCCATCCCTCCCTGCAGCCAAGGATAAATCTGAACTGGTTGAATCCCTAGCCGCCGATATCGAAGCACCCAAACCTACTGCGGCAGTCGCCGAAGCAGAGCCAATTATTTTGGCTGATCCGACTGATGCTCAAGAGACCATCACTATCACCGGATCACGAATCAGAACTCCCGACCTGGAATTGCTGGCTGCACAAGCAAAAACAGATGCCACCAGAAAAGCGCGTATGATCCCGTCTCAAAAGTTATCAGATGATGTTGCAAATGAGTCGGCTAGTGCTGAAATTGCCGCATTAACTGCACCGATCCAAACCCCTCCCAAGGTATATGATGAGGCGAGTCTGAAAAAGGAATTACAACAGATCCTTGAGCTCTTCGAGGCGGACGATGTTGCGGCTGCAAAACTGCGTTGGAACAAAATACAAACGCTGGACTTAGAATTGCCGGAAAATGATGAAATTCAGGCACTTTGGGCAAAATTAGAGGAATTACTGCAATAATAATGCGGTTTTTGTTAGATAATTAAGAATTGGGGCAAATCTGGCTTTATTTAGTTGGATCAAAAGCTATATTTTCAGTAGAATCTGCACGTTTGCAATATGGGGCAATTGGCATGTCATTTGTGTTCTGTTTGTGTCAGAAAAAACAGCCAATCCCGAATACGAATTTGAAAGGCACAAAAATAATAAGATGCCCTAAATCTTGAGTGAATAATTACAAGCTCAACGAATTTACAAAACAGTTTTTAATATCTATTGGAGAAGTAGAAATGGCTTTACTCCGTAAGCTGAAGTTTCTCCTTTTGGCTGTGTGTTTGATCCCAGCGACCACTTTGCTGGCTTCGAAATACAATCTGCCTGAAGGCGTAACTGAAATTAGTAAGATGGCCTACGATCTTCACATGATCGTGATATGGGTCTGTGTTGGTATTGGTGTGGTTACATTCGGTGCAATGTTCTACAGCATGTGGGCACACCGCCGTGAGAAAAACCCGAATCCTGCGACATTCAGTCACTCAACGACTGTTGAGATTATCTGGACCACGATTCCGCTGCTCATCTTGGTAGCTCTGGCCTTCCCGGCGACAAGCGTACTAGTGAAGATGTATGACACTGAATCAGATGCAGACATGACCGTTCTCATCACCGGATCGCAGTGGAAATGGCATTATAAATATCTCGATGGTGATCAGAAAGATATTGAATACTTCAGTCTGATGTCGACCTCTTGGGATACCATCAACAATCTTGATGTTAAGAACATGGACGATCAGGCACAGAGCACTTACTTGCTTGAAGTCGATAAGCCACTGGTTATCCCAGTTGGTAAGAAGGTTCGTTTCCTGATGACATCTGATGATGTGATCCACTCCTGGTGGGTACCTGATTTTGCAGTGAAGAAGGATGCAATACCGGGATTCATCAACGAAGCCTGGGCAAAAGTCGAAGAGCCTGGCATCTTCCGCGGCCAATGCACAGAGCTATGTGGTAAAGACCACGGCTTTATGCCAGTCGTTGTCGAAGCTAAGACCGAGTCAGATTACGCGAGCTGGGTTAACGACCAAAAGCAGGCGGCCATAGAAGCGCAACGTGCTGCGATGGCTGATGCCTCTAAAGTATGGACAATGGGCGAATTAATGGCCATTGGTGAAGACACATACAATGCAAGGTGTGCGGCTTGTCACAAGGTTGACGGCTCAGGTACACCACCGCTATTTCCAGCACTTGCTGGTGCCGCTTTCACGACCACCGGTCCTGTTGAAGATCATATAGACGTACTGCTCTACGGACGTGCGGGAACAGCTATGCAGGCATTTGCTTCTCAGCTTACCGACGCAGAGATTGCCGCAGTTGTCACATACACCAGAAATGCCTGGGGTAATGATACAGGTGACCTGGTCCAA
>CAZLIR010000348.1:0-2005 GCA_964559635.1 uncultured Enterobacterales bacterium | reverse complement strand
GGCCCTGATCTCAGTCTGTTGCATGAGTTCCTGCTCACTACAAATCAATGCTGCTCGACTACCAATCTGTAGCTTCAACCAGCGACCAATGGCTTTGTAGGTAGGGATCAAACTATCAAGATCTCCCAGACGTTCGCCATAGGGTGGATTACTGATAATCAAGGCATTGTGGTAATTCTCTCTGCCGCTACTGAACGAGCCTGCAATGATATTGATATGGCTCTCAAGCTCTAACCGACCAATATTGGCCTGTGCAGCGCGTAAGGTGCGCTTATCAGTCTCAAAGCCTGTCGCATGACAAACAAGCGACTGCCTGCCCTGCTCGGCTCGTTGCTGGGCATCAGACAGGCATGATTGCCACAACTTTTCATCATGACCAAGCCAATCACTAAAACCATACCTCTCACGATAGAGACCGGGTGCGATATCGGCACGCATGAGTAAGCCCTCGAGCAACAGCGTTCCTGATCCACACAGTGGATCCACGAGCGGCGTTTCTGATTCAGCAGTCAACCAACCCGCTCGAATGAGCAGCGCTGCAGCGAGGTTCTCTTTAATGGGAGCTTCACCTTGATCGAGTCGATAACCACGTCGATGCAGGCTGGGACCGGATAGGTCCAGATACAGGGTACACTTTCCCTTATGCAGGTGCGCAAATATCCAAATATCAGGTGATTTCAAATCTACATCAGGACGTTTGCCAAACTCTTCGCGAAATTGATCGGCAATGGCGTCTTTGACTGTTCGGGCGTTGAATTGCTCATGGTTAAGATTCTTGGATGTGCCGCGAAAATCCACTTTAAAGCGGTGTTTAACATCCATGTGCATCGCCCAATCGATCGAATTGGCGAGGTTGTATAATTGTTCTGCATCGGAGACATCCGCAGTGCCTAAAGGTAACAGGACTCGATTCGCAAGACGGGACCATAGGCAGGCGATATAGGCCATTTTCATGTCACCGGTAAAGGTCACACTACCGGGATTTTCACGCGTACTTGTAGCGCCAAGACGAGCCATTTCGTCCTGTAATAATGATTCCAATCCTTTCGGACAGATAGCGCGAAATGTTTGTTCCACAGGCGTGGCCTATTTCATTTTAGAGCGGTCTTCAACCCAAGAACCATTATCATAATGGGCTACCCAACCACTTGCCTTACCGTCCTTCTTTTCGGTCATGACATATTGCGATTTGGTTTTACGTGAGTAACGAATAATCGCTTCTCGACCACGTGGATCTTTTACCGGCGCGTTAGTCAGATATTTGAACTTCGGATCAAGTTGTTCTTTGACTAACAATAACTCAGCTACTTTCGGTGCTCTGGTTTCACGATTTTTCGGAAACTGACTGGCAGCCAGAAAGATTCCTGATGCCCCATCCCTCAGAATGTAGGTGTCATCAACCTTCTGACATTGCAGCATGGGCATTGGGATTGGGTCTGCCTTGGGTGGTGCAGGCTGACCATTACGGAGTAATTTACGAGTGTTCTTGCATTCCTCGGCGGTGCAACCAAAATACTTACCAAAGCGGCCATTCTTGAGTTGCATTTCAGCGCCGCACTTATCACAGTCAATCACTGGCCCATCATAGCCTTTGATCTTGAATTGTCCTTTCTCAACGTGAAAACCTGAACAGTCCGGATTATTACCGCAAACATGTAGTTTGCGCTCGGTGTCTATCAGATAGCTTTCCATTGCGGTACCGCATTTATCACAGCGGCGTTTGGACATCAGACTGGTTGTCTCGGCATCTTCCTCATCCATCGATACTGCTTCTTCACCTGGCGATAGGTTGAGTGTTTTGTTACAGCGCTCCTTGGCTGGCAGCGAGTATCCTGAACAACCTAAAAATACCCCCGTTGAGGCGGTTCTGATCATCATGGGTCGACCACACTCTGGGCATTCAATATCCGTGAATACTGGCTCATTGGGTCGCATACCCTCCTCATCAGCTTCTGCTTTTTCGAGGTTTGCAACAAAATCCCCATAGAATCTGCTCAAAGTATCT
>CAZLIR010000347.1:0-2007 GCA_964559635.1 uncultured Enterobacterales bacterium | reverse complement strand
GCTTCTGGAAGAAATGATCATGCGGGAATTACTCAAACCAACCAAAGTCTTTATCATGGTCACGGCAGAAAATACCACGGAAATGGTTATGGCGGCCATTGAGCATACGCCTGACAGCTATCTGACCAAACCTTTCACCGAAAATGATCTCAAGGCTCGGCTCGACAAGCTACTTCACAAAAAAATTAGTCTTAAAAAAATTAACCGCGCCATCATCACTCGCAACTACCCCCAAGCGCTGAAATTAGCAGATGCCATGATTGCAGCGAAATCGAAGTACTCCATGGCATGCATGCGCATCAAGGCTGATTTGTATCTTAAAATGGCTGATCTGGCCAAAGCTCATGAAGTGTATCAACGCGTGTTAAATGCGCGCCCAATCACTTGGGCGCTGCTGGGTATGGGCAAACTTATGTTCGCTCAGGAGGCCTATGAAGAGGCGAGTAAGCATTTTAATGCCGTGTTAAAGCAAATTCCGAATTATCCCGAAGCGCTTGAGTGGCTTGCAAAAATAGAAGTTATTGAGGGTAATCCACAGCAGGCTCAAAAAACCTTGCAGACAGCGGTTAGTGTAAGTCCCAAAGTATCACAACGACAGATTGCACTTGGGGATTTAGCTAACAGCAACAAAGATTATGAAATTGCCAAACGGGCATACCGTGCTGCAATTAAACACAGTCGAGATACTATTCACCAGAGTCCAGACAGCTATTTGAAATTGGTCGCCGTAATGACTGAGGAATTAACCTCAGGTGGCGGTATCAAAAATAAGCGGACTTCCACTGAGGCGCTGACTCATCTGAAAAATCTTGAGCAACTCTACAAGTCTGATCAGGAAGTTAAGTTACGCGTCAGTATCAGTCGCCATGCTATCTATCATAAGTTAGGTAGGGATAGCGAGAGAGATAAGCATATGGATCTGGCGAAAACCTTATTCACGGAACTGAATGATACGGTTTCAGGACATACAACCACAGACATGGCTGGCGCCTATCTCCGCGAGGGCGATGTCGAGTCATGCCAGGCGTTACTCACCAGAGTCGTTGAACAATATGGTGATGATAAGGATATTATGGATTCAATCGAGATGATGATTGATGATAAAGAAGCCTTTAATCAGGCCGTTGAAGCGAGCAAAATCAATAACCAAGGCATTAAAGCCCATGCGGATAATAACCATGATGAGGCAGTAGACCATTTCCGCAGTGCTCTGAAGCTAGCCCCTGAAAATCTCAGCTTTAAGATGAATCTGATCCAGGTACTGCTGAAGAAATGTGAGATCAATCCTGATCAACAGTCAAAGATAATCATCGAAATTGATGAAATACTTCAGAATGCCGGGCAACTGAGCCCGCGGGATTACCGCTATGTGCGAATGCAACAACTACATCAAATGGCGAACAATATTCGAATTGGTTTATCCCAGTAAGTGGCATTAAAAATTGTCTTTCAGCTAACCCTGTTGCACTGAAATCTTTTTGCTATACTCAGAGTATAAACAGTGAGAAAGACGCTCACTTAACTATCAACAGAAGAGAATCCAGGTGTCAATAACTGCAATTATATCCATCATCGTTGCTGTACTGATCATTAGTGTCATCGGTAGCATTGTTTTTACCAAGAAAGAACAGGCTGCAGCTGAAAAAAGACAACAGGTTGCGAGTGCGAGATTTAAAGCCGATGAAGCACAAGACTTACATGATGGCCTACAAAAGGCAGGACTCGATAAGATCGCCTATAAATTCCTTCTGGAGCGTGTGTTGGCCAACCTTAAGCTGGCTCATCAGATTGATTCCAATGCGCCCGGAGTCGCTAGAAGAATTAGTGAGACACAGGAACAGATTAATGGTGTCGATTCAGCGACCTATTACATAGAAATGCCCTCATCAATGATTGAGTTACAGGGCTTGATTGGTCGCTTGAACAAACTTATGAAGTATGTGGTTTTGCTGTATCAACGCCGCGCCCTTCCCCAAGAGATGTATGAGAAACTGATACCTTCATTAC
>CAZLIR010000346.1:0-2013 GCA_964559635.1 uncultured Enterobacterales bacterium | reverse complement strand
GCGTCACGATGGAACCTTGGGAGCAACTAACTGTTGATATCGAGGAAGAGCATCAGGGTACCATAATGGAGAAACTGGGTGAGCGTAAAGGCGAGCTTCAGGATATGGTGCCCGATGGTCAGGGGCGCGTACGGTTAGACTTTAAAATCCCAGCTCGTGGTCTGATTGGTTTCCAGACTGAGTTTATGAGTGCCACTTCTGGCACAGGTTTGATGTACCACACCTTCGATTCCTATGCACCAGCCGTTCAGGGTAGCTTAGGACAGCGTATCAATGGTGTATTGATTTCTAAAGATACTGGTAAGGCACTTGCGTATGCCTTATTCAATCTGCAAGAGCGTGGACGCTTGATGATTGGTCATGCTGAAGAAGTGTATGAAGGCATGGTCATAGGAATTCATAGTCGTGATAATGACCTTACTGTGAATCCATTAAAGGGAAAGCAGTTAACCAATATTCGCGCTGCTGGTACTGATGAGAATCTCATTCTTACCCCTGCAATTCGATTCTCACTTGAGCAGGCGCTTGAGTTTATTGATGATGATGAACTTGTCGAGGTCACGCCACAGGCGATACGTATTCGCAAGAAGTGGCTCAAAGAGCACGAGCGTAAGCGCGAATCACGGCAATCTAAAGCAGACTAGGCTCAACTATATTTTCAGGGAGGATCGGAGTACAATTTTGGCAATCATTTGTCTAAGGTGCTCAGTATGATCCTCTATCCTGAAATAAAACCTTATGCGACACATCGTCTCAGTGTCGATGACATCCATGAGTTATATATCGAGGAATGCGGTGATGCTGCTGGAATTCCGGTGGTATTTCTTCATGGCGGTCCGGGCGGTGGCATTGATCCAGACCATCGGCGCTATTTCGATCCAGAAAAATATCGCATCATTTTATTTGATCAAAGAGGCAGTGGTCGCTCGACACCCCATGCAGAACTGCGCAATAACACCACCCAAGATCTGATTGATGATTTAGAAAAGATTCGAAATTTCTGTGGTATCAAACAATGGATGCTGTTTGGTGGTTCATGGGGCTCAACCTATGCCTTGCTCTATGCCCAGGCGCATCCAGACAAAGTTACGGCCATGATTTTGCGTGGTATTTTCCTGGCTCGTGAACAAGATTACACCTGGTTGTATCAAGAGGGTGCGAGCAATGTGTATCCAGATTTCTGGGAAGATTTTGTCAATCATATTCCAGAAGATCAGCGTGATGATATGGTCTCGGCCTATTACGACAAGCTGACAGGAGTGGATGAGATTGCCCGTATGGCGGCTGCCAAAGCCTGGTCTATATGGGAAGGGCGCATGGCAACATTACAGCCAAATCACAAGCTCATTGAGCACTTTACCGATCCGCGTACCGCTTTAAGCCTGGCAAAAATCGAGGCACATTACTTCAAACATCGCTGTTTTATTGAAGAGAATCAAATCATTAATAATATCGACACTATTCAGGACATACCCGGGATCATCGTCCATGGTCGATATGACATGATTTGTCCCTTGGATAATGCCTACACATTGCACAAAGCCTGGCCAACTTCACAATTACACATCATTCGCGATGCTGGTCATTCAGCCGGCGAGGCAGGAAATATCGATGCTCTGATACGTGCCACACGCAGTATGGCGAGTCGACTGGAGAGCGTGTGTTAGGACTCATCCAACGCGTCACAGAAGCATCGGTTACAGTCAATGAGCAAACCATCGGCGTCATCGCGCAAGGATCGCTGGTGCTTATCGGTGTTCAACCTGATGATACCGAAGCTCACGTTAAGAAACTGGGTGATAAGTTGCTTAACTACCGTATTTTTGCCGATGATGAAGGGAAAACCAATCTCAGTCTTATCGATGTCAATGGTGGTTTATTGCTGGTGCCACAATTTACCTTAGCTGCTGATACGCGCAAAGGTCTCAGACCATCATTTTCTTCTGCCGCAAATCCAGCTCAAGCGGAAATGTTGTTTGATAAATTAGTCGAGTACTGTCGCGCACAATACCC
>CAZLIR010000345.1:0-2022 GCA_964559635.1 uncultured Enterobacterales bacterium | reverse complement strand
GCGGTGGCACTTGATGCTATGGGTATGAATGAAGAAGCCTACCAACAGATGAAACAGAGCTGGCCGGAAGAGTATCAGAAATAGGCTGCTATTACTCTGAATCCGCTTAAGCCTGTGCCGCTTCAATTTCCTCGAGTAATATAAAATACTTGGTTTCGATGTCATCGAGCTGTTTGGTTAACTCGCCCTGTTTAATCAGCATGGCCTGTAATTCATCTTTTCGTTCGGCCTCATAATAATCAGGATCAGCCAGATTTTGTTCGATACGTTGCAGCATATCAGCGCATTCATTCTGCTGTTGTTCAAGCTGTTTAAGTTGTTTGGTTAGCGGTGCCAGTTTTTGTCGCAGTTGCGCGGCCTCTTGGCGCTGATTTTTCTTCGACGAAGTTTTCGGTTTGTTGTCATCCGTAGCACTTTTTTGGCTCAGAACCCACTGGGTGTAATCATCCATGGTGCCATTGAAAGGCTCTAATTTACCATTGTTAATCAGCAGGTAAGATTCACAACTGGTCTCGAGCAAATGCCGATCATGCGAAACCAACAACAAGGCACCGGTGAATGATTGTAGGGCTAAGGTCAGGGCATTTCTGGTTGCCAGATCGAGATGGTTGGTCGGCTCATCAAGAATTAATAAATTCAACTCCCGGCGCATGATCAGTGACAACACCAGTCGCGATTTTTCGCCCCCCGACAAATGCTGACTCTGACTTTTGATGAGGTCGCCGGTAAAGCCAAAACCACCCAAATAGTCTAATAGCTCTTGCTCTCGCTCATCAGGATATGCCGCCTGTGCAATCTCCATGACGGTTGCTTCAGGTCGTAGTTGATTGAGTTGATGCTGATCGAAATAGCCAACTCTAGCCTTATCACTCAACCAGGTTTCTCCAGCGAGGATATCTATTTCGCCTAGTAATGACTTAAGTAAAGTCGTTTTACCTGCACCATTAACCCCGATAATCCCGATGCGGTCGCCAGCTTGTACAATCCAGTTGATATGGTCTATGAGCACCTGATCATAGCCGATGCTGACATTTTCCAGACGTGCTAGTGGATTAGGCGTTTGTTTAGCAGAGATGAACTCAAAACGGTATGGGCTTTCGATTTGTGTGATGGCGACATCTTGCAGCTTCTCCAGCTGTTTGATCCGGCTCTGGGCTTGTTTAGCTTTTGAGGCTTTGGCCCGAAAGCGGCGAATAAAATTATTTAAATGCGCCTTTTGCTTGTCGACCTTTTGCTGTTGTGAGGTCTGTAATCGAATATCCTCAGCAAGCTGATGTTCAAAGGCGGAGTAATTACCCTGATAGGTCTTCAGCTGACGATTTTGAAAATGCATTATCCGACCAATGGTGCTGTCTAAAAAGATCCGATCATGTGAGATAAGAATTAATGTCCCAGCATACGCCTTGAGCCAATTCTCTAGCCAGAGAATTGCATCCAAATCCAGATGGTTGGTGGGCTCATCCAGCAACAGCACATCGGAAGGGCTCATTAGCGCACGTGCCAGCGCCAGACGCATTTGCCAACCACCAGAGAAGGTGTTTACCTGACGTGTAAAATCGTTTACTGAAAAACCAAGTCCTGTGAGTAGCTGTTTTGCTTGGGGCTCTGCTGACCAGGCCTGAAGGTTTTCTAATTCTGAGGCTGCCTGGGTAATCCTATTATGATCACCTTCACTAACTGCTTGCTCATATTGATGTTGCCAGTGGGAGAGTTCCTGATTGCCCGCCATGACAAACTGCAAAATAGATACCTCTTGTTCAGGTATCGATTGTTGAGTGACAACCACCCGCAGATCAGCGGGAATGTGGACTGAACCCGAGTCAGTCTCTAATTCATTGACGAGTAGTTTGAATAACGAAGACTTGCCACAACCATTGTGACCAATAACGCCGATTTTCTCACCCTGATGCAGGGTAAGGCTGGTGTCTTGAAAGAGAATTTTGGTGCCACGCCGAAGCGCAGCAGACTGGAATACAAGCATGTATCCAGTCTACTTGGCTCGAGTTATGAATGCCAGACTAA
>CAZLIR010000344.1:1546-2038 GCA_964559635.1 uncultured Enterobacterales bacterium | reverse complement strand
CTTCTACGATAAGGATGACATTATCGCTTATCCTCTGAAGGGCATTAATGATGCTTACAAAGATGCCGTCAATGAGGATTATGAGATCAATGTAGGTGGAGCAACAACCTCATGGAATCCAGCATGTCACAATGGCTATTGGGAAGATAAAGATTTCTATAAACCACTCGCCAAATACTTTGCGGAGCTTCGCTCTGTACCCGGTGTTTGGAGTTAGTCATTCATCTAAAGTCAGCGGCCTCGCTAGGTATCTAGCGGGGCTTTTTTGTTTTTGAGCGCTCGATATGTCATCTGACATTACATTCTCTGAACTTAGACAACGATTAAAGCAACTCCCAGAAAGCCAACAAGTGGAGTATTCCGAATGGCTGAAAAAGCTGGCTAAGAGGGCTAGAAACAAACAACCCATTGACCGCTCTCTGACTAAACTGACACAACAGTTGGATAATCAGATTCAACTGATTGCACAACGCAAGATTAATCGCCCTGAAG
>CAZLIR010000344.1:0-1536 GCA_964559635.1 uncultured Enterobacterales bacterium | reverse complement strand
TATGAATTCCGTGATGAGATAACGGCGCACATTCTAGCCAATCAGGTGACTGTGATCGCCGGTGAGACTGGTTCGGGTAAGACTACGCAACTGCCACAACTATGCCTCGCTGCCGGACTGGGGATTAATGGCCTGATAGGACATACACAACCGCGTAGGATTGCTGCAACCTCAGTGGCTAGTCGCATCGCTGAAGAGCTGAATTGCGAGGTAGGTCAACAGGTTGGTTATCAAATCCGTTTCGACAAACAGGTGGCTGATAGCAGTTTTATTAAGCTCATGACTGATGGCGTGTTATTAAACGAATTGCACGATGATCCACTGTTGAGCAAATATGAGGTGCTGATCGTTGATGAGGCACATGAGCGGAGTCTGAATATTGATTTCATACTCGGCATTGTCAAAGGGATTCTGCAACAACGTCCGGATTTCAAGTTAATCATTACCTCAGCGACGATTGATCTAGATAAATTCTCAAAACATTTTGATGATGCGCCCATTATTGAAGTATCTGGCAGGACCTATCCTGTGGAGATGCGTTTTCGCCCAGAGTCGCACTATCCTGACATTGAGTCATTCGAGCAGCATACTCTGGCGGCAATCAGAGAGCTAAACCGCGAGGGGCCGGGAGACATTCTGGTATTTTTGCCGTCAGAGCAAGCAATACGCCACCTGGCAGATTATTTACGCCGTCATATCCATAAGCAGTATGACATACTGCCGCTGTATTCGCGTTTGGCGAAGCAGCAACAAATGATGATCTTCCAAAGCCACAGTCGCTCACGTGTGGTGTTAGCGACCAATATTGCTGAGACCTCTCTGACAGTCCCCGGGATTCGGTATGTCATAGACTCCGGCTTGGCCAGAATTAGTCGTTATAGCACGCGCAGTAAAGTTCAAAGACTGCCGATAGAGGCAATTTCACAGGCCAGCGCAAATCAACGCGCCGGACGCTGTGGACGAGTATCCGAGGGGATCTGTATCCGTCTTTATTCAGAGGATGATTTTAACCTTCGTCCGGAGTTCGTCGAGCCAGAAATACTTCGCACCAACCTCGCTATGGTGATACTACAAATGGCACAGCTCAATCTGGGGGCTGTTGAGCAGTTTGATTTTATCGACCCGCCACTGCAAAAACAGATCAATGATGGTATTCAGTTACTCATCGAGCTACAGGCCATGAAAGAGGGGCGAGAGATCACTCCGTTAGGTAAACAATTGGCCAGATTGCCGGTTGACCCCAGAATAGGTCGAATTCTGATTGCTGCCGGTGAGCAGAATGCCCTCAGAGAAGTGACCATTATCGCTGCCATGATAGGTATTCAGGATCCCAGAGAGCGACCTGCTGAATATCAGCAAAAGGCAGATGAAAGTCATCAGCGCTTTAAGGACAGCAAATCTGACTTTGTGGCATTGCTTAATTTATGGGATTATTTTCATTCACTGGTTGATGAGCTGTCATGGAATCAGGTGCGTAAGCGTTGTATGTCAGAATTTATACACTACCAACGCATGCGGGAATGGCGTGAGCATGTG
>CAZLIR010000343.1:0-2045 GCA_964559635.1 uncultured Enterobacterales bacterium | reverse complement strand
AGACCAGCAGAATCAAGACCAGCAGAATCAAGACCAGCAGAATCAAGACCAGCAGAATCAAGACCAGCAGGATCAACAGAATCAAGAGGATCAGCAGCAACAGCAGCAAGATCAGCAACAACAGTCGGAAGAACAACAAAAACAACAAGAGCAGAAAGAGTTAGAACAATTACAAGAGATGAGTGAAGAGGAAAAACAACAGGTGCTCGAACAGTGGTTGCGGCAGATTAAAGATGACCCCGGCGGACTACTCAGACGCAAGATGTATATGGAATACCAAAAGCGTCAGCAGCAAAATAAGCGATTGCAAAAACAAGGTGAAAAGGTATGGTAATCAACTCTGTCATTCGTATTCTGTTGCTCCTCGCAGTCCTACTTTGTAGTGTCATAGTCGAGGCAGCCTATGTCACCGTTGATCGCACCACTGTGCGTGTGAATGAAACATTTGAGCTGACCATCAACATGGACACAGCACCCGTTAATCAGCCAGAAATAACCGGCATGCCGGGTGACTTACAGATCCTCAGAAGCTCAAACTTTTACCGCAAAAATACCATCAATGGACAATCAACGGTTCAGGCAGGATGGAACATTACCATCAAGGCATTGAGTGAGGGGTTGTTCGTCATTCCCTCCTTTGAAGTCGATGGCAAGATGACACAGCCCGTCACAATGAAGGTATTGGCCGCTGTGAGTTCAGCCAATGTCAATGGTCAACCAGATGCAATCAAAATTGTCTCTGAGATCAGTGATGACAGTGTTTATGTGCAACAACAGCTAACCTATACCATCCGTTTGTATCGTAGCGTCCGAGCGCAATATGCAAGTCTAAACGACGCACAATTAGAGGGCGCATTGATTGAGCGTATCGGTGAAGATATACAATTTGAGACAGTGATCGACTCGGTACGCTATCGTGTGCTTGAACGTAAGTTTGCCATATTCCCACAACAGTCAGGCGTGTTCACCATACCCGGAGTGACCTATAGTGCAGAGATTTCCACAGGCCGTCAGTCTTACGGTACGCTCGGTAGTCTCCGTGGTCGCAGCCGTAGTGTTTCGCTAAGCTCCGATGATGCCACGATCGAGGTCAAACCAATACCCAGCAGCAATTCAAGCTGGTGGCTGCCCGCTAAAAATCTGACGGTCAAACAATCCTGGAAACCTGATACCAATGGTCTTGAAGTTGGTACACCAGTCACCTGGACATATGCCCTCATGGCTGAGGGATTAACCGCCACACAATTACCGGATATTCTGCCACCAGAGATCGATGGTGTTAAATTCTACCCAGAGAAAGCCAAATCCAGTGCTCAAATTGTCGATGGTAAATTGATCGGTAAACGAACTCAGACGTTAGCTGTAATTGCGACTAAACCGGGTGAAATCACAATTCCAGCCATTACGGTCGATTGGTGGAATGTTGCCACAGATCAACCTGAGACACTGACACTCCCTAGCAAAGTTATCTCGGTTGCGGGTAAAACTACCACAGATAATCCATCCGATGTGGTCACACAATCGCCCGAGCTGAAAAATTTACCTGCTGAACCCATGAGCATCGAAGGCCCTGCTGGTGAGGTATCTGAAGAAACGTCGTCGCAAGATGACAGTCAGTTACTGTATTGGCAATTAGCGACCGCTTTGTTGGCTATACTATGGATTGTTACTTTACTATGGCGAACCAATCGCTCAGCCAGCGCCCAAGCTAATGAAGCGGCAGATCGTCAACGCAGTGCCGCGCAACTATCGACATCGGCAAAGGAACAGCAGCAAATACTTAAAAAAGCACTCAAAGATGCTGATGCAAATAGCGCAAGTCAGGCGCTCATCGCTGTGGCGCGTGACATCAACCCCAACATTCACTCTATCTCAGATATCCGTGCTTGTGTTGCTGATGAGGCGATCGAGCAGGCACTGTTGACACTAGAAACTGCCAAGTACAGTGACGCCGATGCCCAATGGCAGGCAGCAGAGATTAGAGCTGAGTTAAAGCAGATTTTGCGAGCCGTAGGAGAGCATGATAACGGAGGCAACGTCGACAC
>CAZLIR010000342.1:0-2048 GCA_964559635.1 uncultured Enterobacterales bacterium | reverse complement strand
CTTGAAGGTTTGTTAATTGCCTTTTTGAACATTGATGAAGTCATCGCCATTATTCGCAATGAGGATAAACCCAAACCGGTACTCATGGCGCGTTTCGGATTAACCGATACGCAAGCTGAAGCGATTCTTGACCTGAAACTACGCCATCTGGCCAAGCTAGAGGAAATGAAGATTCAGGGTGAGCAGAACGAGCTTGCCCAAGAGCGTGATCAACTCGAATTATTGCTATCCTCTGATCAGCGATTAAAGACGCTGGTGCGTAAGGAAATTGAAGAGGATATGGAGACTTATGGTGATGATCGTCGTTCGGTTATCACTATTCGCGAGGAGTCCAAAGCACTCAGCGAGCAGGACTTAACACCCAGTGAGCCGGTCACTGTGGTGTTGTCTGAAATGGGCTGGATCCGCTGTGCCAAAGGCCACGATATGGATCCTAGGGCACTGAATTACAAGGCTGGTGATGCCTATCAAGATTCAGCACAGGGACGAAGTAATGCTTCGGCCTATATTCTCGATTCGACCGGCCGAAGTTATGCCATTTTAGCGCATACCCTACCTTCAGCACGAGGTCAGGGAGAGCCACTCTCTGGCAGGCTCAATCCGATTGCCGGGGCACGATTTAGCTCGGTTATGATGGGTGAAGATACCCAGCAATACCTCTTTACCACTGATGCTGGGTACGGCTTTGTTGGCACTTTGGCAGACTTATATACGCGCAATAAAAATGGCAAGGTCGTTCTGAAAATTCCATCGGGTGCAGAGGTACTCAAGCCTGTGCGCGTGGATAACTATGAAGAAGATTTAATTGCGGCGGTGAGTAATGAGGGGCGATTATTAATCTTCCCGGTCAAAGATCTACCCATACTGGCTAAAGGTAAGGGTAATAAGATTATTGGCATCCCATCTAATCGTGTGAAATTGCGTGAAGAGTTTGTCGCTGGAATTGAGGTTATTTCTCCCGAGCAGAGTCTTACGGTGTACAGTGGCAAGCGATATCTGATTTTAAAACCAAAGGATATGGCTCACTATCGTGGAGAGCGCGGTCGACGAGGCAGTAAACTACCACGAGGATTCACGAAAGTGGATCTACTCAGTCGCGAGCTGCCATCACAGGCGGATTAATCGACACCCAGTAGGTAACTGGTCCAGTCTTTTTGCCGCAAAAACAAGGCGTGCGCTTCTTTGCTCATGGTATCCAGACCATGCCAACTATCTGAGTTCTGTACCAGGGTTAATTGCGCCGTTGCCTGAAGGTCCTCCACTAAAGATTCATGAATAAATAAGCGATGCTCTGGTGGATCAGGAAGTTGCCGAAGTTGTGTATCCAGTGGCATCGCAACCGGCATTCGTTGTCTGTGCCGCAGAATAATCCGATGCTCACGAATAATATGCACATTCACTTTGACATCGATTTCTTTCATCAGATCAATCAGTAACAAAGCACAACTCAGCGCATTGAATTCGGGGTTAGGAATGGTTTCATCCATACCAAAACTCGCGGTCGCTGTGATGCCATCAAAGTTTAGTAGCATCCCCGATTGACCGTGGACAGAAACAAGTAAGCGGCGGTCGAATTCACGCAGAATACTAACAATATGGGTATCGCTGAGCATGTCGTACTTTTGCTTCATATCCAACGTGGTCAGATAAAGAATTACCACGTCCTTTTTGACCGCATTTGCCTCAACTGCCAGTAATTTATGGATCCCCGATGACTCGATGTCTGATATTGGTGCCGGAGAATGACTCATTTGTCCCGAGCGTTGCAGTATATCTTTCAACTCATCGGCGACATCCAATGACTCAACTGCGTTTGAATCAGGTGCCTCAAGTGGTAGTGAGAATAGGCGATTAATCGGACGAACCAGTAATTTAGCGATATACCATGCCAAAATAATGGCCACTATCATCAGACCAAGTGCCATAAATGCTAACTGATTCATGAAGCTTTGAATCGGGGCTTCCTGTGCGGCTCTATTGAGGGTAATTTTCAGGATACCCACACGCTCATTATCGGACTCAATATCATGCAGTAATGTGATTAGATC
>CAZLIR010000341.1:0-2051 GCA_964559635.1 uncultured Enterobacterales bacterium | reverse complement strand
CCCATATTCGTCATCAAGTTATCGGCCTCTGCCAGACTGTAAGTGGTGAATTTATGTTGTTCGATAACTTCTTTAATGACATTGTCAGACGTCTCGATCAACTCTTCTTCCTTAAGCGAAGCCTCCTTTGCCGAGGTCAAGACATCGGACACGCCTTTTGAGATGAAATCAACTTTCTGCTTAATTTCCTCACCCGTCTCACCGGACTGTTTAGCCAGCTTGCGCACTTCATCTGCAACCACAGCAAAGCCACGGCCAGCCTCACCCGCTCGCGCAGACTCAATCGCCGCGTTAAGCGCCAAGAGGTTGGTTTGATCCGCAACCTGCTGCACAGATTCTGCCATCCGGGTCAGATCAGAGGTGTAATTGTCGAGCTCTTGAATTTTCTTCAAGCTTGCACTCTTAAGATCAACAATGCTGCGCAAAGAACTGATCACCTGCTGTAATTCATCCTGTATTTTTTCTGCTGTCTTGCGGATATTTTCGCGACTGTTGTATGGCTCGCCATCGACACCCTCAGTACCGGTCATTTGAATAGTGGCATGTAGGCTACTGCTAATTTCGACGAATCGTTGTGATAACTCGGAAATGGCCGTTGTTGATTCGTTAATACTGTGAGCGATTTGCTCAGACCAAATGGGCGCTGCTTGTGAATAGAGTCTTGATAACGAATTGAACGCCAATTCACCGGATGGGATTTCCGCCAGCTGCTCTTGGAGTGAGGCTATTTGTTGAGCGTGTTGACTGCTCTCTTGTTTTTGGAACAGCAGAGACGCTGCCATAGAAATAAGTGCAACAACCGCACAAACGATCGCTCCGATAGTACTACTAATCAACGCAAAAATGATCGCTCCTGCGATAGCGACCAACCCCACATAGTTCATTAATAATGCTTTTTTATCATTAAATTTCATCGCATTAATCCAACTAACCACACCATTATTATTAGCCTAGCACATATTATAGAAAGATCAGCGGTAGATAATATTTGGTAACCAGTTGGTAATTGTCGGGAATAATGCGAGAAAGATCAGTAAGCCTAACTGAATGAAAATAAAGGGAATAACACCGCGATATATCTGGGTGGTTTTAATGGCCTCCGGCGCCACACCGCGCAGATAAAACAGCGAAAATCCAAACGGTGGGGTAAGGAAGGAGGTTTGTAAATTGATCGCAATCATGACGCCAAGCCATATGGGATCAAGACCCATCATCAACAACACAGGAGCCACAATGGGTACAACCACATAAACAATCTCAATGAAATCCAGAATGAAACCCAGCAGAAACATGACGAACATAACCACAAGCATCGCGCCAAGTGGCCCACCGGGTAAATGTTCAAACAGCGCCATGATGAGGTCATCACCACCATAACCACGGAACACCAGTGAGAATATTGATGCGCCAATCAAAATTAAGAACACCATGCTGCTGGTTTTGGTGGTTGACTGCATGACCTCCTTGAGCCGTGACCAATCTAATTGTCTTTGCAGAGCAGCTATAATCAGCGCACCCATGGCACCCACTGAGGCCGCTTCACTTGGTGTAGCCAAACCGCTGATTATTGAGCCAAGTACCGCGGTAATGAGTAATAAGGGCACAGCCAAGCTAAATGTCATAGTCTGCCAACTGACTTTTGCAATAGATTGTGTCTCTGGTAATGGTGCATCTTGCGGACGAAGTCGGATTCGAACAGCGACATAGATGATATAAAAAATTACCAATATCAATCCGGGGATCAAGGCGCCCATAAACAGATCGCCAATAGAGATGGCCTTGGGCGGATAAACACCCGCGGCTGCCTGAGCTTGCTGATAAGCACTGGACAAAACGTCACCCAGAAGCACCAATACAATAGATGGCGGGATGATTTGGCCCAGTGTTCCAGAGGCGCAGATAATGCCGCATGACATGGCCTTGTCATAACCATGCTTGAGCATGACCGGCAATGATAAAAGACCCATAGTAACAACGGTTGCACCCACGATGCCGGTGCTGGCTGCCATCAGCATACCCACTAAAATCACTGAGTATGCCAAGCCTCCAGA
>CAZLIR010000340.1:0-2053 GCA_964559635.1 uncultured Enterobacterales bacterium | reverse complement strand
ATCCCGAGCGCCCTATTCTCAAAGGTATTAATTTCGACATAAAAGGCGGTGAAAAGGTCGCGATTGTCGGTCACAGTGGTGCCGGTAAATCAACGCTGTCACGCTTACTCTATCGCTTTTATGATCTCAACGATGGTGAAATTCTGATTGATGAACAAAACATCGCTCATGTGACACAGGATAGCTTGAGAAACAACATTAGTATTGTTCCACAAGATACTGTTTTGTTTAATGATTCATTACTTTACAATCTGCAATATGGTAACCCTGCGGCAACAATTGAGGAAATTCATCAGGCCGCGAAAATGGCGCACATTTTTGATTTCATCAATAGCCTTCCGGAAGGCTGGGATACGGTTGTGGGAGAGCGAGGACTCAAATTATCCGGCGGTGAAAAGCAACGCGTAGCGATTGCCCGTGCGTTACTGAAAAAACCCAGTATTCTGGTGTTTGATGAGGCGACTTCATCTCTGGACAGTAATACCGAGCAAGCCATACAAAAAACACTGGAAGAGATATCTAAACACCACACCACCATGGTGATTGCGCATCGCTTATCGACTGTTGTCAGCGCTGATCGCATTTTAGTGATGGATCAGGGTCATTTTATCGAGCAAGGCACCCATGATGAATTATTGGCAAGTAGTGGCCATTATGCCAAGATGTGGGAACTGCAGCAGCAAGAGTCAGAGCAGAACATTGATGAAAAGATGTCATAATTTGCACACAAATCTGATATAAGCTGTTACACAAGCAAAATGACATAAAAAATACATATCATGGGACTATTTGAACGTTATCTATCCGTTTGGGTTGCGCTGTCAATCATACTCGGGATCATCCTTGGCACGCTAGCGCCGGCTACCTTCGCAGTGATAGCAGATTTAGAGTTTGCTCACGTTAATTTGGTTATCGCTGTCCTGATCTGGTTGATGATCTATCCAATGATGATCCAAGTGGATTTTTCAGCAATCAAAGATATTGGCGATAAACCTAAAGGGCTAATTCTGACGTTGGTCATTAATTGGCTGGTAAAGCCATTCACCATGGCTGTATTAGGTTGGTTATTCTTCAAAATACTCTTTGTTGACTGGGTCGATCCTCAATCAGCCAATGAATATATCGCCGGCATGATCCTACTTGGCGTTGCGCCCTGTACTGCGATGGTTTTCGTCTGGAGCCAGTTAACCAAGGGCGACCCTAACTATACTCTGGTTCAGGTCTCTATCAATGATGTGATCATGATCTTTGCCTTCGCCCCGATTGCAGGTCTCCTACTTGGAGTCACTGATATTAGTGTGCCGTGGGATACTTTATTTCTGTCCGTTGTTCTATATGTAGTCATTCCTCTTATAGCAGGTGTTATTACTCGTAAAGGCTTAGATAGACAGGATGATCATTCGAAGATTGAGTCATTGCTAGCAAAGCTAAAACCATGGTCCATTATCGGCCTGCTCGCCACAGTTGTGCTGTTATTCGGCTTGCAATCGGAGACCATTCTCGCTCGACCGGAATTGATTGTACTGATTGCAATTCCACTAATGATCCAAACCTATGGCATATTTGCCGTGTCCTACGTTATCGCCAAGCGCATTAATCTGCCGCACAACATTGCCGCACCGGCCTGTATGATCGGGACATCGAACTTTTTTGAATTGGCAGTCGCAGTGGCCATATCACTGTTTGGTTTACACTCAGGTGCCGCATTAGCGACCGTTGTGGGAGTCCTTGTCGAAGTGCCTGTGATGTTATCTCTGGTGTGGTTTGCTAACCGCACCAGACACTGGTTTAAGCTGAATGGCCTCCCCGAGAGGACTCGAACCCCTATCTAAGCCTTAGGAGGGCCTCGTTCTATCCAGTTGAACTACAGGGAGGTAGTTATATTATACAAATTGTGGCTGTGATGAGACAGGATTGATTCAGGTATTTATTGTGTTGCTGAGTTGAACTGAGGTGAATTAATTCACCTCAGTGACAAGTGCAAAGGATGTCTCAGTCATGGACATCACTGAGTCTGCTCCGGCCTCAATACGAGCCCTGGCCGCATCTGCCG
>CAZLIR010000339.1:0-2078 GCA_964559635.1 uncultured Enterobacterales bacterium | reverse complement strand
CGAGGGGTAGCAAGCTACGTAAATCGATAATCTCAGCATCAATACCCGTTTCTTCTGCTGCAGCCTCTGCGACATGAACCATCGTGCCATAGGCAAGTACAGTCACTTCTGTACCAGGTCGTGTAATGTTTGCTTTACCAATAGGCACTGTGTAATGACCATCAGGCACTTCGCTCAACTCATGACTCGCCCAAGATTTAACTGGACGATCGTGATGGCCATCGAACGGACCGTTGTAGAGTCGCTTAGGCTCTAAGAAGATCACTGGATCATCGTCTTCAATGGCACTAATCAGCATGCCCTTAGCATCATATGGGTTAGATGGAATGATTGTTTTCAAGCCACTAATGTGGGTGAAGATGGCTTCAGGACTCTGACTGTGTGTCTGGCCACCGAAGATACCACCGCCCACAGGCGTTCTGATTGTCAAAGGTGCCGAAAACTGGCCTGCTGAGCGATAACGCAAACGTGCGACTTCTGAGGCAATTTGGTCATAGGCCGGCAGAATGTAGTCTGCGAATTGAATTTCCGGGACAGGACGCAAACCATAAACCCCCATACCGACCGCTGCGCCGATAATACCTAGCTCACTAATAGGGGTATCAAATACACGTGACTTACCGTACTTCTTTTGTAGACCATCAGTAGCACGGAAGACACCACCGAAGTAGCCGACATCCTCACCAAACAGTACTACGTTGTCATCTTCGGCCATTTTAACGTCGAGTGCATCACGAATGGCTTCGATCATATTTCGTTTAGTCGTAGACATAGTTAAACTCCTGCCTCCTGACGTTGTCTGCGCAGATGATCTGGCATTTCCTTGAATACATGGTTAAACATTTCATCTGCACCTGGGTGAGGACCCTTGCTGAGCGTGCCATAGGATTCTGCTTCTTTAACTGCTGCTTTCACTTCTTCGGTCAGAGCAGCTGTGGTTTCAGCATGCTGCTCTTCGTCCCAAATACCGCGCTTAATCATGTAGCCTTTGAGACGCTCAATTGGGTCTCCTAACGGCCAATCCTCATAATCATTTTCTGGACGATATTTACTTGGATCATCAGCTGTTGAGTGTGCTCCGGCACGATAAGTAACCCACTCAATTATGGTAGGTCCTAAATTACTGCGTGCACGCTCAATTGCCCATCGAGAGGCTTCATACACTGCGAGGAAGTCGTTACCATCAACACGAAGAGCAGGGATGTTGAAACCGTGACCACGGCAGGCGAAATTCGCCGCTTCTCCACCGGCTAAACCCTGGAATGAGCTAATCGCCCATTGATTGTTCACCACATTTAATACCACCGGTGGTTTGTAGACAGAGGCAAATACTAAACCGGCATGAAAGTCAGACTCAGCGGTAGAGCCATCACCGATCCAGGCCGAGGCAATTTTGCTATCACCTTTAATCGCAGAGCCCATAGCCCAACCAACGGCTTGGATGTATTGCGTTGCCAAGTTGCCGGAAATTGTGAAGTAATCATAGTCATCAAATGAGTACAGTACAGGGAGAGAGTGTCCTTTCAAATCATCTCGGGAATTACTGAAAATCTGGTCGATCATTTTGACTAATGGAATGTCTTGCGCAATCAGCAAACCTTGCTGGCGGTAGGTAGGAAAACACATGTCTCCTTTGCTTAGTACCAATCGTTGGCCGATGGCAACCGCTTCTTCACCAGTACACTGGGCATAGAAGGATGTTTTACCTTGACGTTGCGCCTTGAGCATCCGGTCATCAAGAATACGCGTCTTGACCATCGCCTTGAGCCCCTTGATTAAAACCTCTGGCTCTAGCTCAACCGCCCAATCGCCAACAGCATCATGATTATCATCTAATACACGAACCAAACCAAAGGCCAGATCATGCATATCTTGGGGGGATGAATCTATGGGAGGACGTCGCAGTTCGCCAGCGTCTGAGACGTTCAGGTAACTGAAATCAGGCTTGTCACCGGGGCGAGATAAAGGCTCTGGAACGTGAAGACTTAATTTAGTCGGTTCAGTCATACAAATAGTCCTTCTGTACATCATAACGAACAGTGCAAATACACTGTTTAACTGAGACGCGATACTAGCAT
>CAZLIR010000338.1:0-2092 GCA_964559635.1 uncultured Enterobacterales bacterium | reverse complement strand
TTAACCTATACACACTTTCCAGGCGTGCTCCTTCAACCACTCAGACACCTCTCCTGTTTGCTTGCGATCAGCGTGACACCTCGTCCACACTGAAGAGGCGCGTAGAATATACAAAGATGTGAACCAACGCAATGTCTAGATATCATTCCAGCATCATTCCTTGTGAAATACTCAGATTCTGACTACTATTAGTTGTGACGCTTCACTATGAGACAAATGGATGGATATCAATATTTTACTTAGACTGATGGCTGAAAAAAATGCCTCAGATTTATTCTTCAGTACCGGTGCCCCACCACATATGAAAATAGAGGGCATATCAACGCCTATGGGACAAAGCCCTCTTCCACCCGGTGCGATTAAGGACATCGCCTACAATATGATGAACGATGAACAAATCGCTGAATTTGAAGAAGAGTTAGAAGCGAACTTCGCATACACAGTCAAAAGCATCGGACGTTTTCGTGTTAATGCCTTTATCCAACGTGGTGAAGTTGGATTGGTTTTGCGTCATATCAAGTGGTCTATCCCTGCGATGGAGGAACTTCGTTTACCACCTGTAATACCGCAGCTGATCATGGAACCAAGTGGCTTAATTCTAATCTGTGGTCCAACAGGTTCCGGTAAATCAACCACCATGGCAGCCATGATTGACTACCGTAACTCACGTCAGGCAAGCCATATTCTTACTATTGAGGATCCAATTGAATATCTGCATCGCCATAAAATGTCGATTCTAGATCAACGGGAGATTGGCACTGATACAAAAAATTTCCACAATGCACTCAAGAATGCCATGCGTGAAGCACCCGATGTCATCATGATTGGTGAGATTCGTGATCTGGAAGCGATGGAATATGCATTATCATTTTCCCAAACTGGTCACTTAGTTGTTGCAACGATTCACGGCAATAATGTCAAACAAGCGATTGAACGTGCGCGCAATATGTTTCCTTCTGAGAACCGAGCTCAGGTCATGAATGAACTATCGACAGTGCTCAAAGGCGTTGTTTCCCAGCGACTTTTGCGTAATCAGAAAGGTATTCGTGTCCCAGCGCTTGAAATTATGATTGGTTCGCCAGAAACTGCTGAAGTTCTGGAATCAAACAAGTTAGATGACCTTCGTAAGGTTATCGAAAAGAGCGAAAATGACGGCATGCAAACCTTTGATATGGCACTTTATAATCTTTGGAAAGCAAAAGAGATCACCCGTGAGGATGCCTTGCACTTTGCTGAGTCTAGGACTGATCTCAGTCTGCGTATGCGCTTAGGAAATCAGGGTGCAAATGCTGACGTGACGAACGCTGAGCAAAAGGCTAAAGAAGAGAAACCACAACGCTTTAACACGCAGCTATAAAGAGTTGGTGAGAATTTAAACTTATACTTTAAGGGGATAGTTGCCGTTATTCATACGGCAACTCATCAGGTTATAACAATTCTTCGAAGTAACGCCCTTCTCTGGGTAACCAATAGTCATCACTATTAAGTGAGATTATGACTCTGGTCGCTTTACCACGAATACGCTCACGGTCGATAAAGCCGATAAAACGCGAATCTCTGGAATTATCCCGGTTATCACCGAGTACTAGGTACTGTCCCTCAGGGACTTGAATGGGTGGGAAGTTACTGGCGGCACTGCGATAGTAGCGACTGATCATGACAGAGTGCTTTTTGCCAATGAGATCCTCTTCCAGCACGACAAAATCTTCCTTGTCTTCAGTATTGAGGACTTCACCAACGCCCTGATCATCTTTGAGATAGTTAACCGGCTGATTGTTCACAACAAGTCGATTATCTTTTAATGCAACGATATCACCCGGGATCCCAACTACACGTTTTACGTAGAGCTCTTCGGTCTCAGGTGAAGGAAAGATGACGATGTCACCACGCTTGGGATGGTCCCATGTTTTAAGTCGGTAGTGTAAAAAAGGAAACCGCAGATCATAGGCAAGTTTGTCCACTAAAATACGATCCCCTTCCATCAAAGTGGGTTTCATTGAACCGGTAGGCACATGACTCCAGTCAGCAATGGTAGACCGGAACGTAAACAGGATCAGGACGAATAATAAAAACAGTCGCCACTCAACCCACC
>CAZLIR010000337.1:0-2095 GCA_964559635.1 uncultured Enterobacterales bacterium | reverse complement strand
GAACATGGGTTTATTGGCACCAGCTGGGACAACAATTTCCTTAAAGACTAGCTTAAAAACATCGGCAAATGGTTGGAACCAACCCCTAGGGCCGACACGGTTAGGACCAATACGCACCTGCATAAAGCCAATCAATTTGCGCTCAGCATAGGTGGTATAAGCCACCGCGAGAACCAGTGGTATCATGATTGAGACGATACCCACAATGATCTTCAACAGCGGATATTCATTCAGAAAAGACATCACGGCTTCCATTAGACTGTCTCCTCTAATTCATGAGTTTGTACAACGGCACTGCCATCGGCAGTTTCCTGCAATGGTTGTGAGCGTCGCACCAATTCGTCGACCTGATAAATCGAGGTCGTCGTTGCAGGGCTAGTACTACCTTCAAGGGAGCCAGGCAAAGCCCATGTACCCGCTGCATAAACCAGATTCGTGGTATTGGATTTAATCTCTTCCAACACGTCATTTGATGAGTTGTATTCGAACCCATCTAACTCAAATAGATTGCCTAGTACACGGTAAATCTTCCATGCAGGACGTGCTTCACCCTTGGCTGAAACAGCGCCATTGAACGACTGCCAATGACCGGAAACATTCACAAATGTGCCAGAAGTTTCAGTAAATGCCGCGATCGGGAGTACAACGTCGGCGAAATCGAGGGTTTCGTTGTCAGCGAATGCTGTCAGTGCAATCACCATATCAGCCGATTTAATCGCTTCAGCCGCCGTCTCGGATATATCCTTGCTCGGCTCTATACCATGGAGTATCACAACCTTAGGTTGCTCTGCTACTAACTTATCGAGTGACTTACCTGATGTGGCATTTTGAGTTGCGTCACGGAATGGCACTGCGCCGACCAAATGGGCACCGGCGCTGTTGGCACCATCTGAGAAACAGCCAAATGTGGCACCCGACATGTTAGCGATCAATTGTGCGACGGCTGCTAACTTAGCGTAATCAGCATGATTATATGCTTGCTGACCGAAGATGATGGCGCCATTGTCACGCTCGTGCAGTGTATTGGCAATTTTAATTTGGTCTTCGCTTGGCGTAATGCCCCATGCCGTAACTTCAGATGGCGCGTCAACGCCATCAATATTACTCAAAGCAACAGCAACACCGGCAAGTGTGGATAGTAACTCACTGCTATCTACCACCACTTGCGGCTTGGTCTTGAAATTGTAATCGTAGGCTTCGGTGTTGATAGCCATGACCACACCGTCAAACGTCGATTTACGCAGGTGAACTGCCGCAATCGGCTGCTCTTTGCGTAAATTAGAGCCAACCAGTAAGGTCGCTTCCATCTGTTCTAGATCTACAACATTACGGCCTAAACTTGGATACAGGGCATCGTTGGCATCAGCGCTAAAGTCTTGTCGCTTGAGTCGAGTCTCAATATTATTTGAGCCAAGTCCACGTACAACCTTTTGAAGCAGGAATAACTCTTCTGTCGTAGCACTTGGTGAGGCTAGCGCAGCCAGAGAGTCTTGACCATTGACTTCAAGAACCTTGGTCACACCATCTGTTAATACATTCAAGGCATCCTGCCATGAGGTTTGCTTTAATTCGCCATTGTCACGCACCATCGGTGTCGTCAGTCGTGGCGACTTATTCAGTGCTGAATAGGAGAATCGATCACGATCTGAAATCCAGCATTCATTAATATCATCATTATCACGAGGTACCACACGTATTACTTCGTTACGACGCGTGTGGACGAAGACATTAGAGCCCAGACAATCATGCGGTGCGACTGAAGCTGTTTGCTCCATCTCCCAGGCACGAGCTTGATACTTTGATGGCTTCGCTGTTAATGCACCAACAGGACACAGGTCAATGATATTGCCAGAGACTTCTGAATCGATAGACTTCTCGATAAAGGTGCCGATGCGCATATGCTCTCCGCGACCGGTCTCACCCATTTCTCGAATACCCGCAATTTCAGTACCGAAACGCACACAGCGCGTGCAGTGAATACAGCGCGTCATGTCAGTAGAGATGAGTGGCCCAATATTCTTGTCATCGACAACACGCTTACCTTCAGTAAAACGTGAGACATCATTACCGTAGCCCATGGCAACGTCTTGTAGCT
>CAZLIR010000336.1:0-2112 GCA_964559635.1 uncultured Enterobacterales bacterium | reverse complement strand
GAAACGAGAAACCAACCACATAAATGCCCTCTTCGAGCATGCGGTTAGCAAATTCTGTGGCGAGCTTCGCATCACCCAGCATTACTGGAATGATGGCATGATCAGCGCCGGCGAGGGTAAAACCAAGCTCGGACATTTTACTACGGAAGTATACCGAATTATCGAGTAGCTTCTGACGTAGCTCAGCACCAGACTCAAGTAGGTCCAGAACCTTAATACTAGCTTTGGCAATCATTGGCGTCAGGGTGTTGGAGAACAAGTATGGTCGCGAACGATTACGCAACCAATCAACGATTTCTTTCGAAGCTGACGTGTAACCACCTGAGGCTCCACCCAGTGCCTTACCGAGTGTACCGGTGATGATATCGACGCGGTCCATCACACCACAGAATTCAGGCGTACCCTTACCGTGCTCACCGACAAAACCCACCGCATGTGAATCATCGACCATGACCATGGCATCGTACTTATCAGCCAAGTCACAGATGCCCTTCAGATTGGCAATAATGCCATCCATTGAAAACACCCCATCTGTGGCGATGAGTTTAAAGCGCGCACCTTCAGCGGCTTTAAGTTGCTCCTCCAAATCTTCCATGTTGTTATTTTTATAGCGGAAGCGCTTAGCTTTACACAGACGCACACCGTCTATGATGGAAGCATGGTTTAATTCATCGGAAATGATGGCATCATCTGGGCCGAGTATGGTTTCGAATAAGCCGGCATTAGCATCGAAGCAGGAAGAATAGAGAATAGTATCTTCCATACCCAAGAAACTGCTGATGCGCTGCTCGAGTTCTTTGTGGATAGTTTGGGTACCACAGATAAAGCGTACCGAAGCCATGCCAAAACCTAACTCGTCGAGCCCTTCCTGACCCGCAGCAATCAGCCGCGGATCATTCGCCAAACCCAGATAGTTATTGGCGCAAAAATTAATGACATGCTCGCCACCAGTCACTTCAATATCAGCCGACTGCTGGCCTTGAATGACGCGCTCAGACTTATACAGACCCTGCTCTTTCAGGCCCTCGATCTCGCTTGCGAGAAATTGATTCATATTGGTCATAGTCACTCCCATGAACAACAATAACTGTTCAGTTTAATCCTTTGGCAGGTCGTAAATTTCCCGGCCGAAAGGTGTAAATGCAAGGCGCACCATTTTAAAGTGTTGCTGGCCAAATGGAATACCAATTATTGTGATACATAAAATGATTCCCCAGAATAAGTGGTTCAACATAATCCAGATGCCACCAAAAATCAGCCAGATAATATTAAATAGAATATTACAGCCACTGAGGCCACTACCGGTATGCCGGGTCTCACTGCCGAAAGGGAATAGCGCAAACAGGCTCAGTTTAAAACATTGCAAACCCAACGGGATGCCAATGATAGTGACACATAGCGCCAAACCACCTATAAGGTAGCCTAAAAATACAAAGAATCCACCGAATACAATCCAGATGATATTGCCCAGTAATGTCATTAATTTATCCACTTTTTTTGTTGTGTGAAGGGTAGCATAAATTAACACAGCAAGCTTGAATGAAATATTCCTGCAAATAGTCTGTAACAAATCAAAATCTAAAGCACTCTATAGTATGTATCCACATAGAACAGGAATTTAAAAATGAACATTATTCGATATATCTTGGCGTTAATCTTCTTTGCTTCAGGGGCGGCTAAGTTAGCAGGCTTGGAGTTTGAGATGGTGGCTTTTGAGCGCTGGGGTTATAGCATTGAGTTTATGTATTTCACAGGAGTTGTTGAGGTATTGGGTGCGTTGGCGCTTTTCATTCCCAAACTGACGCGTTTCGCAGTACCCGGCTTGAGCGTCATAATGGTTGTCGCCATGGGTACGCATGCAGTGCATCAGGAGTGGCCGATGCTTGCCATTGCAACCACTATTTTCGCACTGACAGTCATTCTGACCAAGCACTACTGGCTCGATCAAAATTCACAGCAAGCGGAAGCTTAATCCTTCAAGTCAGACCATATCCTTATAACACAACAGGCATTACATTCATCGATGCCTGTTGTTGTCTGGCATGCCATAGGTCATGGGCACTTTGTAGACGCAGCCAATGATCAGCTGACGGATTTTGAAAGACTAGCTCT
>CAZLIR010000335.1:0-2115 GCA_964559635.1 uncultured Enterobacterales bacterium | reverse complement strand
GCACCCAGAATTGTGTGTCGGTAAGTGTGTGTATTTAGTTAATTAATCAATAATTACCTGAGCATTTAACTCAGGCGCGCGATTTATACCATAACGCGCCCCCATAAACAACAAATTCGGCTTAAATTTGGCTTATTTTGTACTATTTACGGATATGTCCGGCACCGGTGACCAGATGGCGGCAGATAGTCATTTCTTTCGCCCCCATCGGACCATAGGCGTGGAGTTTGGTGGTGGAAATGCCGAGCTCAGCACCCAGTTGAAATTGCCCGCCATCGTTAAAGCGTGTCGAGGCATTCAGCATGATGGCGGAGGCATCGACATGGCTCTGGAAGTAAGCAATCGCATCGGCATCTTGCGCCAAAATAGCTTCGGTGTGTTTGCTACCAAATTGATTAATATGGGCACAGGCTGCCTGGGTATCATCAACCGTCTTCACTGCTAATATTAGGTCTAGATACTCAGTACTCCAATCAGCATCAGTGGCAACAGTTGCGCCTTCAATCATTGGGCAGGCAGAATCTAAGCGTAATTCAACGCCAGCTTGTTGTAACTCAGATAACAGGCTAACAATAACTGCTTTATCGAGCCGTTTATCCAGAATGAGTGTCTCAAGCGCATTACACACACCCGGACGTTGTGCTTTAGCATTGAGCACCATTTGATTGATGTGCTCTGGTTTGGCGGTATGATGAATAAACATATGACACAGCCCTTTATCATGGGCCAGAACCGGCATTTTGGCATTCTCTACCACATAAGACACGAGCCCATGCCCGCCTCGCGGGATAACCAAATCAATGTGCTCGCCTTGACTCAATAACTCAGCTACGTCATCACGTGTCCGTAATAACTGAATGGCATCTGCCGGGAGGATACCCTCAACCGCGGTCTGGACGACATCATAAAGGGCTTGATTCGAATGTGCGGCCTCTTTACCGCCCTTGAGAATGATGGCATTGCCCGACTTTATAGCTAAGGCAGAGCAGTCGATCACCACGTTGGGGCGACTTTCGAAAATCATGGCCAGCACGCCAATCGGCACACGCTGTTTTGCGATCGTTAAGCCATCGTCTGTTGTGATCGATGATTCAAGAATGCCAACAACAGCCTCTTGATGAGCAATGGCATCGACACTCTCGGCCATGTCTGACAGTCTTGACGGAGTCAGGGTCAGACGGTCAATCATGGCATGACTCAGGCCGGCGCGATGAGCCTGCTCAATATCCTGTTGATTGGCTGCGAGAATGTGTTCGCTGGATGTTCGAATAGCATTGGCAATGTTCTGTAATGCCAGATTACGAGCCGACTCGGATATAGCGAGTAATTTAGATGCTGCTTGGGCTGCAGCTTGTGCCTCTCTCATGGTGATTCTCGAGAAAAATCTCTTATGACAATATTTTGCAGGATATTACTGAGGATTAACACAGTGGCTTTGGAAAAAATCGTTAGATTATTTTTCTGCTCAGGTCATTTAACTACTTGCACGTACACAAAAAGCTATTGAGATTTTGGCTTGCTGTTGTCTTTATATACCTGTTGCGTCGATTTAGTTTGCTTACTTCTCTTCGCGAGTTGCTGGCATTTGACCGGTAACTTGGCCCCGGCACCCATCGCTGCCAGTTTCTTTGGTGAGCACTCCACCTTTTCAAGCATCGTCTTATCGATATAGGTATTGATGGATTCGATCGTAATTTTACCTGACAGCGGACGACCAATTAATTCCCCCTCATGGAATATTTGGACAGCGGGAGCAGCAGCATTCATACCGATGGTTCTGAGGATGAATGAACGGCTGAGTTTAGATTGGGTATTTGCTGTTCCTGCGTTACTTACCGAGTGCAATAAGGTGACCTTCATATTACGCTGAGCTGCGACCTGCATCACGTCCTTGGCGAGCATAATCGAGTTATGTTTCTTAGGCGACCACATATAAATAAGACCGGTTGTCTTTTTCTTCTCACTCGCAGCAAGTACAGTTTTTAAGTCAGCATCTGTAAAGGTTGGATCTGCTGCAGACAGATTCAATGAGAGAAATAATGAAGCAAGTAATAAGGAGAAAACTAAATTTGACTTAATCATTGGTATGTTCACACCACATAAATATATACAGAA
>CAZLIR010000334.1:0-2148 GCA_964559635.1 uncultured Enterobacterales bacterium | reverse complement strand
TGGCTTGCTCATCGTTCCAAATGCCTGCGCAACCGGGGGTGATCCGACCCTCGGCCGAGACATTGGTCATCTCGGTATAAACCAGTGCTGCGCCCCCTCTGGCAAACGAGCCATAGTGCACCAAATGCCAATCATCGACCACGCCATTATTAGCGCTGTACATCGACATCGGCGATACCACAATGCGATTGCTCAGTGACATATTGCGTAATGTGTAGGGCGTAAACATTGGCGGGACCGGATTGTCGGCCAGCCCGGTTTTTAGGGCGAAGTCTGACTCAACACTTTCGAGCCATTGTTGGTCACGAAGACGCAAATTCTCATGGCTTACACGCTGGCTACGCGTCAGCAAGGCATAGGTGAACTGTTTTAAATCATAATCAAGATAGCGCTCAATTTCTTCAAACCAGGTCATGGAATTACGTGCCGCACTTTGCAGTTTCAACGCTTCAAGTTCACGTTCATCCTGATAGGTTTTCAGTGACTCAGATACCGGTAAGCCCGAGTTAAGATGATTCGCCAGACTGATGGCGTCCTCAAACCCAAGCTTGGTGCCCGAGCCAATCGAGAAGTGTGCTGTATGGGCGGCATCACCAATGAGCACCACGTTATCTTTAATCCAGTTGTGGCATAACACTCTGGGGAAATTAATCCAGGCCGAGCCTCTGATATGACTGGAGTTGGTCATCAGTGTTTCACCATCGAGATACTTGGCAAAGATCTGACGACAAGCCTCAGCACTGGCCTCGTGACTCATATGCTCAAAGCCAAAGGCATCGTAGGTGTCAGGTCCGCATTCCACAATAAAGGTCGATAACTGCTGGTCGAATTGATAACAGTGTGCCCATACCCAGCCGTGCTCGGTTTCTTCAAAAATGAAGGTAAAGGCATCATCGAAGCGGCGCTTAGTACCGAGCCAGACAAATTTATTCGGACGCATTTCAATGTCACAGTCGAAGCCAGCATGGTCACTGTTACGGATTTTAGAATTCAGACCATCGGCAGCGACGATCAGATCTGCATCATCAAACTGGCTCAGATTATCCAGTTCAATTTCTTCCGAATAGTGCTGATTCACACCAAGTTCTTCGGCACGCTGACTGAGAATTTCTAACATGCGCTTGCGACCAATGCCGATAAAGCCATGTCCGCCGGAGCGCTCAACCTTATCGCGGATCATGACATCAATGTAATCCCAATGAATCAACTCATCCGCCATGGCTTTGGCACTGACGGGATCATTGTGTTCTAGGTTTTCCATGGTTTGATCAGAAAACACTACGCCCCAACCGAAGGTATCTCCCGGTTTGTTGCGTTCATAAACATCAATCTCATGCTCAGGATTGTGTAATTTCATCGAAATGGCGAGATATAGGCCTGAGGGACCGCCGCCGATACAAACAATTTTCATGCTTGGATAACCAATATTACTTTACATGTAAAATATATTACGTTATCTTACTTTACATGTAAAGTATGTCATTAAGTAACATTCTTGTGAGGAAACCTGTGGCTAGTACTGAATCTTTCGATGCAACATCATTTGCTCCCGATCATTTTTTGTGGTCATTTGATGACGGTATCGCACGCATAACGCTCAATATTCCGGAGCGTAAAAACCCACTGACATTTGAGTCCTACGCTGAGCTCAGAGATTGTTTCCGTCAGCTCGTTTATGTACCCGAGGTCAAGGTGGTGATTATTTCCGGTGCACAAGGTAATTTCTGCTCCGGTGGTGATGTGCATGACATTATCGGTCCGCTCACTGAAATGGATATGACTGGCTTACTGGACTTTACGCGAATGACCGGCGACCTGGTCAAAGCCATGCGCCATTGTCCACAGCCTATTATTGCGCAAGTGGAGGGTGTGTGTGCTGGCGCTGGAGCTATTCTAGCTATGGCCTCAGACTTTCGTTATGGCACACCTGATTGTAAAACCGCATTTTTGTTTAGCCGCGTAGGGTTGGCGGGGTGCGACATGGGCGCCTGTGCGCTGTTACCACGCATCATCGGTCAAGGCCGTGCATCTGAGTTGCTCTTTACCGGCCGCACCATGACAGCAGAAGAGGGTGCCCAATGGGGGTTCTATAATCAGTTGGTAGCACCTTCGGATCTGGCTACCACGGTCTCGCAATATGCCGAGAAA
>CAZLIR010000333.1:0-2173 GCA_964559635.1 uncultured Enterobacterales bacterium | reverse complement strand
AAATATGCACATAGTATAGTACAAAAAATACCCTCTGATTATCATTTACGTAACAATTGCTGCAGTCTGGGGCCTATTTTCGTGACTGGCAACTGCTCACGGGCGCCATCTAGTTGCACAACAGCGCCTGGCATTCCCCAAACAACACTCGAATCCTCATCCTGGCAAATGGTATATGAGCCTAAATCATGAAGTCTCTTCATGGCCTCAGCGCCATCAGCGCCCATCCCTGTTAGCATCACTGTAATACAACGTTTTTTAACCACACGGGCAACTGAACCAAACATGACTTCTACCGATGGTTTGTGTCTGTTGACTTCAGGACCATCATCCAACTGGGCGTATAATCGCCCACCGCGAGATACCACAATCATATGTTTATCACCCGGCGCCAAGTATGCATGACCGTTTTCAAGTGGTACTGACTCAGTGGGCTCGATAACACGGATCCGCGAGCTGGTATTCAAACGATTTGCAAATGATGTACTAAAGACCGGTGGAATATGCTGTGTCATCACGATGGGTGGTAAGTCGGGCGTAAGATCAGTCACCACAGCTTTGATGGCCTCAGTCCCACCTGTAGAAGCACCAATAGCGATGAGATCATAGCGCTTATGACGGCTGGTCTTGCCTGTGGATGATGCGGCTTCTTGCGCTTTTGCTCCTGAATCAGACGAGCCATCAGCACTTGATTGTGACGTTAATTTAACCTGACCCACATTCGCCTTCGCTGCCGCTTTCACTTTATCGATAAGAATGGAGGAATAGGCCATTAAGTTATCTTTAATATCAGTATCTGGCTTGGCAACAAAGTCCACCGCACCATACTCGAGCGCCTTTAGCGTGACATTAGCGCCCTTCTTGGTCAGAGTGGAAATCATGATTACAGGCATAGGCCGTAAACGCATCAGATTCTTGAGGAACGTGATGCCATCCATTTTTGGCATTTCAATATCAAGCGTCAAAACGTCCGGTTGTTTTTGCTTAATAAGATCGCGGGCAACCAGGGGATCCTCAGCAGTACCGACAACCTCAATTTCATCTGAGGAGGACAGCGCATTGGTTAACAACATGCGAATTAACGCCGAGTCATCAACAATCAGAACTTTAATCTTTTTCGACATTAGACAACCTCATATTACTGAAATAACTCTAGCTCTTCTGATTGCTCAGGCTTCTTAGTAATCTTGCTGAAGTACTGATCCTCACGGTCAGTAATGGTTGGATTCTTAATAACGTGTAGTTTCTTAATGAGCACTTTCCCAGTGTCACTGTAGTAATGGACTTTGCGCGGATAAACATCTCCCGTGTCCTGAGCGACGATTTTCAAGCCTTCGTAATGAAGGTATTCCTTAACAAATTCGATGTTACGTTCGCCAACATCTGAACTGTGTAACTGACTGACGACTCGTCCCCCACCGAACACTTTCACCTCTAAATTTTTACGTTTACCACCGTTGGAAATAATCACGTTAATCAGTTTTTCCATGGCGAAGTCGCCATATCGACTGGCAACTGACAGTTCTGCATCTGATAGTTCTTTACCAACATTTTTGTTATCAATGGGTAACATGAAATGATTCATTCCACCTATTTTGGCGATCGGGTCACGGATACAGGCTGATACACAAGACCCAAGCACCGTAGCGATCATCTCTCCATGTAAACTCACATAAAATTCACCCGGTAATATTTTCGCTGCATCCACTTTATTGACCGGGTCGTAATAGCGATTGATGTTGTTAAATTCTGGCAAACATTGCTTTAAATTATCGCGCTGGAAAGCCATGACTAGCCTATCTTTCTGAATGAGGTTTTACCCAAAGCTTCGAAGTGCTTTTGAAATTCTCCCAATTGCTCAGAATGACCGAGAAATAACATACCACCGGGAGCTAGCAAATTATAAAAACGCTGATAGAGTCTCTGTTGTGTGGGTTTATCGAAGTAAATAACCACATTACGACAGAATATGACATCAAAAGGACCTTTGATTGGCCAGTGATTCATCAGATTCAGCTCTTTGAAGGTAATATCTGCAACTAATTCTGAGCTAATTTGTACCTTATTGGGATTATTCGGTAATTCAGTAAACCATTTCTTAACCAAGTTTTCCGCTACTGGCTCGATGCGTTTAATGTCATAAACACCGGCTTTACAGTGCTCGATACAATTA
>CAZLIR010000332.1:0-2178 GCA_964559635.1 uncultured Enterobacterales bacterium | reverse complement strand
GTTGATACTGTCTGCTGAAATCAGTTGATAACTGAAAATAATGACGTAAACCAGCATGAAAACTGCTGAAAGACGCTGTAGCCACCAGTCTTGAACTCCAGAGCGGCCAAAGCTTGTGTTCATACCAATCATAGTCGCACCCCTAAGAATATCAGAACCAGAATGTTACCAATGACGAGAAGCGCGGCGGCTATTTTGGCGGTTTCAGGTGTCTCAGCATGTCCCATATCCATAGCCAGATGTTTTATGCCTGCCATGACATGGTAAGCAAAGGCCCAGATGACACCGAAAAATGCAAAGCGCCAGAAACCTCCGGCAAGTAGTTGCTCCACTTCTTCATAACCCGCGGCAGAGGTCAGAGACTTTTCCAGCAACCAGAGCAATACAGGCACCCCGAAGAAGATAATCACACCAGTGATTCGATGCAGGATCGAGAGCACTGCCGTGAAAGGCATTCGAACCGTTGTCAGGTCCAGATTAACAGGTCTTGTTGTCACGTTTTATCTCGTTTTTGTTAGTGCGATTTCAGTAGTTTAGTTGAATAACAATACGGCTTGTTGACGCAGTTCATTCTCATACGCGGATTATAGTGTTCAACCGGTCTAATTACAACGAAGCAAGGTGATAGAAATCATGCAAATCAATGTCTATTTTCCGAACAATATTATATAGATTCTGTTAAAATAATAACTTGGACAACGGGGTGATTGACTTTTGAGCCTCAACAACTATCATCCGTGACTCGAAAAAGTTGATTTAGTCAATTTTAGTCTAAACTAATCAATAAAATATTCATAAATCAATCAGGAATTCATAAATGTCTGATATCAAAGCCAAGCTTGAGCTGCCCGGAGGCAATGTTGTCGAATTGCCCGTTTACCAACCCACGGAAGGCCACGACGTAATCGACATTCGTTCGTTGGGCAAACATGGTTACTTCACTTACGATCCAGGCTTTTTAGCAACAGCTTCATGCGAATCACAAATTACCTTTATCGATGGTGACAAAGGCATACTGCTTTACCGCGGTTATTCAATTGACGAGTTGGCAGAGAAATCCAACTTCATGGAAGTCAGCTATCTGCTATTGAATGGTGAGCTACCGACAGAGCACCAGATGTCAGAGTTTCAGGATATCATCAACAATCACACCATGGTTCACGAGCAATTGATGTTGTTCTTTAATGGTTTCCGTCGTGATGCACACCCAATGGCAATTATGGTCGCAGTGGTCGGAGCACTGGCATCGTTTTATCATGATTCACTCGACATCAACGATCCTGAGCAACGCATGCTCAGCGCTTATCGCATGATAGCCAAAGTGCCAACACTGGCAGCCATGAGTTATCGCTATTCTATGGGCTTCCCTTTTGTCTACCCACAGAATGAAATGTCCTATGCCGAAAACTTCCTAAATATGATGTTCAGTATGCCATCGAATGACAAGCGTCCCGATCCAGTCTTGGTTCGTGCGATGGATCGTATCTTCACCTTGCATGCCGATCATGAGCAGAATGCCTCGACTTCAACTGTGCGACTCGCCGGTTCATCGGGTGCTAATCCGTTTGCGTGTATTTCATCTGGTATCGCCTCACTATGGGGACCAGCACATGGTGGCGCTAACGAAGCCTGCCTGAACATGCTGGAAGAAATCGGTCATGTGGACAATATTCCTGAGTACCTCAAACGCGCTCAGGATAAGAATGATTCATTCCGTCTGATGGGCTTTGGTCACCGTGTCTACAAAAACTTTGACCCACGTGCCAAAGTCATGCGCCAGACCTGTCATGAAGTACTCGACAAACTGGGTGTTGAAAATGACCCAATCTTTGAGGTCGCTATGGAGCTCGAGCGCCATGCGCTGGAAGATCAGTACTTTATTGATCGCAAACTGTATCCCAATGTCGATTTCTACTCAGGCATTATCCTCAGTGCGATTGGCATTCCCAAAAATATGTTCACGGTTATATTCGCATTAGCGAGAACGGTTGGCTGGTTATCACAGTGGACAGAGATGATTTGCGAGCCAAACCAGAAAATTGGTCGACCACGTCAGTTATACAATGGTCAAAAACTTCGCGGATACGTTGATATCGATAATCGATAAACCTTCACTTCACACGGAAGCCCACTACTGAGTCTTTCTCATAGTGGGCTTTTTTGTATTTTCGACTACAC
>CAZLIR010000331.1:0-2180 GCA_964559635.1 uncultured Enterobacterales bacterium | reverse complement strand
CGGTATTATTGCTGGTGGTGCGATGCGTGCTGTATTTGAAGTGGTTGGTATTCAGAACGTACTGGCGAAGAGCATTGGGTCAACTAACCCAATCAACATCGTACGCGCAACTATCAAGGGTCTAGCTGCTATGGCTACTCCTGAGAAGATTGCTGCGAAGCGTGGTAAGTCAGTCAGCGAAATTATGGACTAAGACAATGGCTAAAACTATTAAAGTCACACAGACAAAATCAAGCATCGGTCGTTTGCCTAAGCATAAGGCGACGTTGACTGGATTGGGTTTACGCCGTATCGGTCATACCGTTGAGTTAGAAGACACACCATCAGTTCGTGGCATGGTTAATGCTGTGAACTACATGGTTAAGATAGAGGAATAAACGATGCGTTTGAATGAATTATCTCCAGCGCCAGGTTCCAAGAAGAATGCTAAGCGTGTTGGCCGTGGTATCGGTAGCACACTAGGCAAGACTGGCGGTCGTGGCCATAAAGGTCAGAAGTCACGTTCAGGTGGATCTACAGCCGTTGGATTCGAGGGTGGTCAAATGCCACTTAAGCAACGTTTACCTAAGTTTGGTTTTACTTCGCGTAAGTCATTAACTCGCGCAGAAGTTCGACTCAACGAGATTGCTAAAGTAGACGGTGACGTGGTTGATTTAGATACTCTGAAAGCAGCCAATATCATCAGCAAGAACATCACTGCAGCTAAAATCATGCTGTCGGGTGAGATTGATCGTGCTGTGACTGTCAAAGGCATCGGTGTCACTAAAGGTGCACGTGCGGCAATTGAAAAAGCAGGTGGAACGGTAGAAGCATAATGGCTCTGAAATCTCAGAAAACATCAGCTCCTAAAACAGCCGGCGGTGGTTTGACAGAACTGCGTCAACGAATTCTGTTCGTACTGATGGTCATGGTCATTTTCCGAGCCGGATCATTTGTCCCTGTGCCAGGAATTGACAGTACTGTTCTGCAGACAATCATGGACCAGCAAACCGGTACGCTATTGGCATTGTTCAATGTGTTCTCGGGTGGTGCACTGGAGCGTGCAAGTATTTTTGCCTTAGGAATCATGCCTTACATTACGGCATCGATTATTATGCAAATTATGGGTTTTGTTGACCCACGCTTGCAACAGCTCAAGAAAGAAGGTGAGTCAGGCAAAGCCAAGATTACTCAGTACACACGTTACGGAACAGTATTACTGGCGACCGTACAAGCTGTCAGTATTGCGCTGAATTTCCCAGCGCTTGCCCCAGGCTTAGTGCCGAACGCCGGTCCGGGTTTCTACTTTACTGCCGTGGTGAGTCTGGTCACGGGTACTGTGTTTATTATGTGGCTTGGTGAGCAGATTAATGAACGTGGTATTGGTAACGGTATTTCACTCCTGATCTTCTTTGGTATCGTTGCCGGTCTGCCAAGTGCGATTGCCGGTACTTTCGAACAGGCACGTCTAGGTGAAATTCAGATTTTGGCCTTGTTACTAATCCTAGCCATGGTGCTATTAGTAACAGCCTTTGTAGTATTTGTTGAGCGTGGTCAGCGTCGCATCGTTGTGAACTATGCCAAGCGTCAGCAAGGTAGAAAGATGTTTGCTGCTCAGAGCAGCCACTTACCACTTAAAGTGAACATGGCGGGTGTTATCCCAGCGATTTTTGCTTCAAGTATTATCCTGTTCCCGGGCACGATTGCTCAGTGGTTTGGTCAGGATGATGGTATGGGTTGGTTACAAGATATCGCATTGGCGATGTCACCTGGACAGCCTTTCTACATCATGATGTATGCTGCGGGAATTATTTTCTTCTGCTTCTTCTACACGGCATTGGTTTTCAATCCGCGTGATACAGCAGATAACCTGAAGAAATCAGGTGCATTTATCCCAGGTATCCGTCCAGGCGAACAAACGTCTAACTACATCGACAAAGTAATGACTCGTTTGACATTTACCGGTGCGATGTACATGACAGCGGTTTGTTTGCTGCCAGAATTTTTGATTTTAATCTGGCAAGTTCCATTCTATTTTGGTGGAACATCATTATTGATTATCGTGGTTGTCATCATGGACTTTATGTCTCAGGTGAACGCCCATTTAGTATCGCATCAGTATGATTCGGTATTGAAAAAAGCCAACTTCAAAAACTATGGTTCAACAGGCCAATTACGTTAAGTAAAGACCTGTATAAGAC
>CAZLIR010000330.1:0-2187 GCA_964559635.1 uncultured Enterobacterales bacterium | reverse complement strand
TTCATGAAGAGGATGTCCATGCCTTTTACATGCGTGGTCGCAGCCATGATTGTGGTAATAAACGTGGTTATTTACGCGCCATTCAGGCATTTGCCGGACGTCGTGCCCGCATTGACTAAACCAAGCCACTAAATCATTAGCTCTGGCGGTAGCTGCTCAGAAAATCCGCCAGGCTATCGAGTGCTGATTCCAGTGTTTCCATGTGCGGCAAGAAGACTAGTCGGAAGTGGTCTGGCTCTGACCAGTTAAACGCCTTGCCATGAACAATCAGAATATGCTTTGCCATTAACAGGTCCAGCACAAACTTCTCGTCATCTTTAATGCCAAATGAGGCTGTATCTATTTTCGGGAACAGATACATGGCGCCTTTAGGACGAACACAGCTCAAGCCTTCGATGCTGTTGATTCTGTTGTAGGCATAATCCATCTGTTGATATAAACGTCCGGATTCTTTGGTTAAGTCTAGAATCGACTGATAACCACCGAGTGCGGTTTGTACTGCATGTTGCATTGGCATGTTGGCACACAGACGCATAGATGCCAGTATATTTATGCCATTGATGTAATCACTGGCCTGTTCGGTCTCGCCACTGATCATCATCCAACCAACACGAAAGCCTGCAACCCGATAGTTTTTCGATAACCCAGAGAAGGTGACTACCAGCTCATCGGTGTAGTTGGCGATTGATTTATGTTTGTTGCCATCGAACAAAATCTTGTCATAGATTTCGTCGCTGTAGATCAAAAGGCCATGATGACTAGCTAATTCTGCCAGCGCTTTGAGCATCGCTTCTGAATAAACTGCACCAGTTGGATTGTTCGGATTGATAATCACAATAGCCCGAGTCTTGGAGGTGATTTTACTGCTGATATCATCGAGGTCTGGTTGCCATTCATTCGTTTCATCACAGCGATAATGAACTGCTTTCCCGCCTGCCAGTTGCACGGCAGCGGTCCACAGAGGATAGTCTGGTGATGGAATAAGAATCTCATCGCCGTTCTCAATGAGTGCCTGAAGTGCCATCATAATTAATTCACTCACACCATTACCCAGGAAGATTTGCTCCGGATTCGTGTCATGAATACCCAATGTCTGGTAATACTGTTGAATAGCCACGCGGGCGCTGTAGAGTCCTTTGGATGGGCCATAGCCCTGCGCGGTAGGAAGTTGCGCGATGACATCTTTTACTATGTCAGAAGGTGCTTCAAAACCAAACGGTGCCGGATTACCAATATTCAACTTTAAAATCGGCTGACCGGACTCTTCCATTTTAACGGCCTGCTCCATGACCGGTCCCCTGATGTCATAACAGACGCCAGTTAACTTTGATGAACGCTTGATGTCTTTCATATTAATGCTGAGAACTACAGAGAATAATTGCAGTATTTCACATGTAGTATTGATTGCAAGCAAATCTAATTTAAATAATCTCCCTTGATCTATTAGGGTTAATCCCCATATAGCTCTCTAGTTCAAATTGAAACGATTTGAAGTAAAAAATATATTTTAATATCAATAAGTTAGGGCTTTTTAAAAAATGGCTAACGAAACGCAAACTGAATCAGCACAGAACACAGAGGTTGATGAAAAACTGATTGATCTGACTGAAGACGAAGAAATTGCAGATTTAAAGCAACAGCTTGAAGATGCGCAGTCAAAGGTTGCCGACTATTGGGATCAGATTGTACGCGCCAAAGCCGAGATGGAAAATATCAAACGCAGAGCAACACGCGATGTTGAAAATGCGCGAAAATTTTCGATTGAGTCTTTCGCCAATGATTTGATTCCGGTCATGGACTCCATGGAGCAGGGTCTGACTTCAATTACTGACTCTACCGATATCGAGACAGTGAAAGAAGGCATGTCATTAACGATCAACGTGATGTTAAAGACACTTGAAAAGCAAGGTATGAAGCAAGCTAATCCAGTGGGTGAGCGCTTCAATCCTCAGCACCATGAGGCAATGACCATGGTGCCGAGTACAGAGCATCCAGCGGACCACGTGATGGACGTGTTCCAGAAAGGGTATGAATTAAACGGTCGAGTGATTAGACCAGCACGAGTTGTGGTATCACAAGGCGATGGTGAAGCACCATCGATCAATACCAAGGCTTGAATTGTGACGCCACACCCCAATGTTTAGTGGCATAAAAGTCAACACTTTAGAATGAATTTTGACGGAGAAT
>CAZLIR010000329.1:0-2189 GCA_964559635.1 uncultured Enterobacterales bacterium | reverse complement strand
AAGTCATTTTCTTCGCTCCAATCATTAGCATGGTCCTTGTAGTGTTATCCACTGATCTATAGCAGCGGTTGTATTATCTACACTACCCTCCGCTTCCATTAAGAACACATGACAGGAAACTTTCTGTTTACCCAAACCCAGGCTGTAGCGCGGACAACTTCCAGGACACCCCTGATAAGAAACACGATTTCTGGCACTAACTGCTGCCTGAACCGAGCCATCAATTGTGGTATTACCACAGTCAATACTTAGTGGCCCAGCTGTTGCAGGCTTTTGTACTAGTGGATCGGCAGTGATATCCACCACCAACTGAGCAAGTATGCTGTTATTGGCGTTCTCTTTAGACTGATTATTGATGCAGTATTCCAGCGAATCGTCAGCTGTCTGAGTTGGTAAATAGGCTGATAAACGTAGCACCTTATCATCGACTTCAGTCTCTGTTGTTGCTACAGCATTAACATTTGAATTGTACTCAGCGATGTACTGATCCATAGCACTCTCAGCGGCATTAAATGCCATCTGGCTAATTTGAGCATTGGCTGACATGCGCTCAGAAAGACCAGAGTCTTTCAATGCGGTCACACCAATCAGAGTTAAAACCAGTAAGAAGATCAGTGCTGTAAATAGGGCCGCACCCGTTTGTTTCCTAACCATAGATTTTGTGTACATACTTAAAATGCCTGTGGTTTATTAGGTAAAAGAATCGTTTTGATGAATAATCGTCTCAAAGCGCGATCATCGGTTGGGTTATATAATTCATCGAGTATTTGATAGGTGTTTGTATTGGCTTGCTCGAGTGGTTCATTAGTACTTCTGACAAGGATACCGAGCCTCACAGTGGCGACTAACTCCTCATAACCACTGATTGCTGCTCGATTCACGTAGCCATCCACAATACCATCTTCAAGTGTGGTGTTATTTTCGACCCCGTACAGGATGTGAAGAGATTCTACTCCGGTCAGGAGTGCCACCGTGCTGGTATTGCCTGTACATTGAAAAGTACCATTCGCACCAACACTGTAGGTATTAGTAATAATTTCTCCTGCAGCCACAGATGTACCATCACAGCTGTAGTTGGCATCAATTCCGGGCTCATCATCTGATTCATAACGAATGGATATTGAATCACTACTGTTATAGCCATCGTTATTACTTGATTGAGTGAAATCAATGTGGGAATCCAGAGTACCCAGATTGACTCCCGGATTGAGATTACTCCAGCCAGCGCGCTGCAGATCTTTCTCCAGAATAGCGAGGATAAATCTACCTTTATCCTGTACCTCAATCACTGAGGACTGAAAATTATTGGTTCGGCTTGCGCTGAGATATATCTGCATCACGCCAAGCATTAGGATCAAGCCGATCACCCCGGCGATCATTAACTCGAGCAGTGTGTATCCAAACTGTTTATTTAATCTATTCATGTTTACTCTCATGGCACTACATCCATAACAACACAACCAGCATTATTCGTTGCGATTGGACTGCTCTCAGCAACTAGCTTTGCAGCACAACGCGCATTGAGTTGGTTCGCATTGGCTACTTGCCCGGCCTCGACATTCGAGGGACTCAGAGGCCATAGAACGTAAATGGTGTAAATAGAACCTGGTGAGCAGGCATCTGCATCATCGAGGTCGTTATAGTCAACATTTACTTTATCCTCACAGACAACATACAAAAGCGAGTCTGCAGGCAGAAGTCTGGCAGTTGATGTATCTGGATTCATTTGACGGCGAATATCGGTGATATCAGCAGTCGCACGGCAATTCATTCTGGCTTTGAAAGTCGTCTCGTCAGTCGCAGCCTCTGGATCAGCACACTCGGTCGCAGAGGTCACTGCTGCCGGAATATCTTCTGCATCGTTAAAGTCAGCTGTACTGTAAAGGTTGTAATCAGTATCCGCTGTCATCGATGGATATTCAGTCATTGTAATATTTACATAAGCTCGGTTGGCTCGCATTCTGGAAGCCACATCCTCAGCTATCGCGAGTGCCTGTACTCTGATCTGAGCTTCTTGGTTACTCGACAGAGCTACGGACTGCATTGCGGCCATACCAAGCAATCCGATTGCTAAAATCAAAATGGCTATCATCAGCTCAAGTAGGGAGAATCCTCGTTGCTTGTTTTTCATTAACACCCTCCCGTGCCTTTAGTAACACTGGTAGTACCCGCAGCACTTACTGTAACTG
>CAZLIR010000328.1:0-2189 GCA_964559635.1 uncultured Enterobacterales bacterium | reverse complement strand
AAACATGACCTTGATCCAAAATACCATGAAGGCTGTGAATGAATTTCCCGGCTCAGCTTTTGAGGCGTTTAAAGATGCACGTTTCACCTCAGCTGGTAAGTCGGGTACAGTGCAGCTCAAGAGTATTGCTCAAGATGAGGAGTACGATGAGGAATTGATTGATGAGCGGCTAAGAGACAATGCTTTATTTGTTGCTTATGCACCATTTGAAGAACCAACCATCGCCGTTGTTGTCATATTAGAAAACCAGGGCGGTGGATCGAAGCAGGCTGCTCCGGTCGCGAGACAAATAATTGAGTACTATTTGGAGTTAGAAGATCAGTTGTGAATAGTCCACAACAAACATATACCCACATGGCTCGCCATTCATTACTGTGGCGACTGCATCTGGATGGGCCATTGATCGTCGGCCTGTTATGTTTGTTAGGATTTGGCTTGATTGTACTCTACAGTGCCGGTAGTGAGAGTCTTACGCTGGTGGAGCGACAAACTGTGCGCTTGGGCTTAGCTTTTTTGGTGATGATTTTTATGGCACAAATTCCACCGAGAATACTTGCTGCCTGGGCCCTGCCGCTCTATGCAATCGGGATATTAATGCTGGTTGCCGTGATGTTCTTCGGAGTCACCGGCAAGGGTGCTCAACGATGGCTGGATCTTGGTTTCTTTCGTTTTCAGCCTTCAGAAATTATGAAACTGGCATTACCGATGGTACTGGCATGGTATCTGAAAGATCGCACCCTGCCACCGCGCAAACGTGATTTAGTTATTATGACTCTGATGATTCTGCTGCCGGTCCTGCTTATTGCCCGACAACCAGACTTGGGTACCTCAGTACTGATTGCCGCTTCAGGTATGTTCGTTCTCTTATTGGCCGGCTTGAGTTGGAAGTTTATCAGTTGGTTAGCGGTGTTATCTGTGCCGTTTGCCTACGTGGCATGGAATTTCTTATTGCGCGAATACCAGCAGGACAGAGTGCGCATTTTCCTCAATCCTGAGCTCGATCCTTTGGGTAAGGGCTACCACATTATTCAATCTAAAATCGCCATTGGTTCGGGTGGATTCTATGGCAAGGGTTGGCTTGAGGGGACGCAATCACAACTGGAATTCTTACCCGAGCGTCATACTGATTTTATCTTCTCGGTGTTGGGTGAAGAATTAGGCCTTCTCGGTGTTTTGCTACTACTCTTATTGTATGGTTTCGTGATCGGGCGCGGCTTATTTATAGGCTGGCAGGCACAGGATACCTTTGGTCGCTTGCTCGCCGGTGCAATAATTTTGACATTTTTCGTCTATTTATTTGTCAATATTGGTATGGTTACCGGATTGCTACCGGTGGTCGGATTGCCACTACCCATGTTAAGTTACGGTGGCACGGCAATGGTGACAATGATGGCGGGTATGGGTATGTTGATGAGCATTCATACGCATAGGCGACTCCATGCAACCTAACATATCTTGTTACGCGATACCGATGGTCGGACACTGAAATGTTGATACTATCAGAACAAACAGATGACATGAGGATGACATTCATATGAAGTATTTGTTGGCTATACTACTGCTCCTGACACCCGTTTTGGCTGTTTCAGCCTCTCCAACACCTGAGCAACGAATAGCCGACTTTTATCAGCAAATGCAAACCGAGCACAACTTCACTAAAGATGAACTGGATGCCTGGTTCAAGGGTGTCGAGCTGAATCAAAAGATTATTGATAATATGAATCGTCCGGCCGAGAAAGTGCTCACCTGGCAACAATATCGCAAAATTTTCATCAAACAGGAGCGCATCGATCAGGGAATAAAATTCTGGCGCCAGCATGCCGAGATAATGCAACAGGCTGAGCAAGAGTATAAGGTACCGGCCAGTCTGATCGTCGGTTTGATTGGCGTTGAAACCCGTTACGGTCGAATTATGGGAAGCCATGATATTTTCCGCTCTTTGTATACCTTTGCCTTTCACTATCCACGGCGGGCGAAGTTTTTCACCAACGAACTGGTGTCATTTCTGGTGCTGGCACGAGAGCAGGGCTGGCAAGTTGGACAGATGAAGGGTTCTTATGCCGGTGCGATGGGTTACGGCCAGTTCATGCCCTCGAGCTATCAAATGTACGCGGTCGATTTTGATGGTGATGGCAAAATTCAGCTGGTTGACAATGTTCAAGACGCGATTGGCAGTGTTGCTAATTACA
>CAZLIR010000327.1:0-2196 GCA_964559635.1 uncultured Enterobacterales bacterium | reverse complement strand
GTGGCTGGCAGAAAGCGGTTGAGACAGTACTCAGCTCAGAATTAAATGGTGTCCTGATCAATGATTCGGTACTAAAGCCAGATGAAATTATTGAATTACAAGGTGCCGGTAGAACCCTGTTTATCGCCGATAAGCAACGAGCCTCGGGCGGACTGTTAGATGTCATCAAAGCCGACTTCCCATTACCGAACTGGTTATCAGATATTAAACTCGCAGATAGTTTGGCATCAGCACTAGAGCAGCGAACGAATTTGGCAAACCATGAGTCCATCATTACTGCTGAGGGATTCTGGATAGGTGCCAACTGGATTCGTTTTGCCGCCACTGATGATACGGAAGAGGGCATATTATCGCGTGAACAACGACTGCGTGAGCTCTCAGAGGAGTTAAGCGCCAAGCGACAGGAGTTTGAGGCGCTTGAGAGTGCGCTGCAGGAAACCCGCACACAAATTATCGATGTTGAGCAGGTTTGGCATGCCCAACAGCAGTCGGTATCTGAACTTAACCAGCAGGTTGCTGAAATTTCAACTGAAGTCACGGCCAAGGAATCAAAGATCAGTGCTGACGAGAGCCGTAAAAATCAGCTAACTGAAGAAATTGCCGCTACCAATGAGCAGATCAGTAATGAAAAATCGGCACTCGCGGGCCATCGGCGCTCTGTCGAGTCCATGATTGAATCCATGTCTGAAATTACTTCACGTAAAGCTGGACTGCGCGACAGACAAGAGTCATTGCGCACGGCGTTATCTGCTGCACGTCAAGATGCCCTCACTAAACGTCAATCTCTTCAGCAATCGTCCATGCAGCTTGAATCGTTAAAAATTCAGCAGAATACCACTGCCAAAACGCAGGAACGCGCTGAGATGCAATTATCGGAGTTGGGACAGCGGAAAGAACAACTGGTCGCCGCGCTGGCAGAGGATCAGACCCCGACCGTAGAGCTGGAAGCAGATTTACAAAAAGCACTCGCCAAGCATCAACAGATTGAGAAGGATCTGGCCGAAGCCAGACAACAACTGGAGCAGTCTGAGCAAGCCATTCGACAGTTACAAGCAAAGCGCCATTCAGCAGAGCAACATACCCAGAATGCACGCTCCAAGCTTGAGAATATTCGCATTGAGACACAAACCATTAAGGTACGTCTTAGTAATGAAGAGGAGCAACTGAGTCAGGCAAATAAAAAGGCAGAAGATTTACTGGCCGAATTACCTGAGGATGCATCACAAGAGGCGTGGCAGGAGTTACTTGAGAAAATCGCAAATCGAATTCAACGCCTTGGTGCGATTAACCTGGCGGCGATTGAGGAATACGATACGCAGTCTGAGCGCAAGGTATACATGGATCAGCAGGTGTCTGATCTGGAAGAAGCGCTTGAGACCTTGGAAAATGCGATACGCAAGATAGATAAGGAAACGACCACACGCTTCAGAGAGACATTTGAAAACGTCAACAAAGGACTGCAGAAACTGTTCCCTAAAGTATTTGGTGGTGGTCATGCATATCTGGAGCTAACGGGTGATGACCTACTGAGCACCGGTGTATCTGTAATGGCAAGACCACCTGGCAAACGTAACAGTAGTATTAGTGCGTTATCGGGCGGGGAGAAGGCACTAACTGCAATTGCACTGGTATTTGCCATTTTCCAAATGAATCCTTCGCCATTCTGTATGTTGGACGAGGTCGATGCACCACTTGATGAAGCCAATCTAGGCCGCTTCTGTCGGCTTGTCGAGGAGATGGCCGAAACGGTACAATTCATCTACATAACGCACCGTAAGGTAACCATTGAAATGGCGCAGCATCTTTCCGGTGTTACAATGCATGAGCCCGGTGTGTCTCGAATGGTCTCAGTAGACCTGGATGAAGCAACTTCTCTGGCGGAATCGGCATAAGCGAGGTAGTTATGGAACATTTCAATCTACAACTGGTGTTATTAGTCGTTGGTATTGTTGTGATTTTGTTCGTGCTGTGGGATAGCAATCGACGCCGTGTCACCCAACGGGATAGTCAGGAGAATGTGTCAGCGGAAGAAGTAGAAGAGTTTTATCAACAACGTGATGGCTCTGGCTACGACGTACTCGGTGTCGGTTTATCTCGAATCGTTACGACCGAGGATGAGTTAGTGGCAAATCGCAGTGATGATGTTGCGCTCGAGCAAGAATCACTGGTTGCGAGTCGCGATGATGACATACAAAC
>CAZLIR010000326.1:0-2202 GCA_964559635.1 uncultured Enterobacterales bacterium | reverse complement strand
GGCACCGGTTGTTAAATCCTAACCCTCTCTATGGATTTAACAGCCGGTGTTTTTGATGGTTATTTGTTATTGCCTTCCTCAAGTTTGAAACTCATGGTGTAACACATATTGTCACGAGCGATGTTCTGACCATCCTCAACCTCTGGTCTGAACTTCCACTTTCGCAGTGCCTTTCTGGCCTCTCGCACAAATACTCGACCAGGCTCAGAGTGAACTAATTTAATGTTTGAGACTCGGCCGTCCTCATTCACCGTGAAACAAAATCTGACCTTGCCATCAGTGTTAGCATTCAGTGGCCATCTTGGTTCAGTAATCATCCAGGGAATTGCTTCATGCGAGCCCTTCATTCGCTCATTGTCACCAGGATTTCCCGTGGTAGGGAATGACTGAGCAAAATCAGTGGGTGTGCTCGGCAGTGTTGGTTGCACCGGCATTACCACGACTGGTGGCGTTTCGTCCGGGAAACTGTGCTCATTAATCTTCGGCATGACCGGCTCAGGTGGTTGGGTCGGTTCGGGTCGTGGTTCCTTGGTTGATAAATCATAATCATATTTGGGCGCTGTGAAATCGATAGGCTGCCATTCCGGTGTTGTGTCATCATTTGCCTCACTGGGAGCCAGATGAGCCATGACAATAAAAATTAAAAAGATCATGGGTGCACTAATTAAAAAACTGACGAATATTCTCATGACTGTATCCTCCACAGATAGTTTTGAGACGAAGTATTACTGTAACTATCGGTAGGGTTGTAGAAAGGGTCAAGGATAGATGCAAATGAGAATCAGTCTTATTTGCATTAAAGCCACTAATACCGGGCTTTAGCGAGGAATTAACGTATTTTCAGTAATGTTGCAGTGCGATATATTTATGGTGAAACAGCTCCAACTTGTGTAGCTAATAGCTGCTCAATATGAAATACGTGATCGTCGTGTAATCCATTCGCGCGTAGTGTTTGCGCTAAATTCAGGACATAGTCCGCGTTACTTCCACTCGGTCCCTCACAACGATGAATATGCTCAGCTATCTGCATTTCTGTAGCAGGTCCTAAATAGGCGTCATTATGCTCATCGGCGATATAAATTAAGCCTGTTTTCTGACTGCCATCCGCGAATTGGATAGCCACTTCAGATCTGAGATAACCATTTTTCTCGCGATAATCGAGATACTCAAATACATCTTTACTCACTCGATAAGCGATGCCCTGACATATGGCACCGGGCTCATGAATCAGTGTTAATACCCGTCCGGGATTATCCTCTGTGCCGCGATGGTCATGACTACCTTGCCAAAAACGCCGCTGCCAGTCTTTGACTGTTGCTACCTCGCTGGCAAGAATTGGGAAGTCGACTTTGTAGATCAAAGAGCCATAAGCAAACAGCCAAATCTCATCAAACTTACTCAGATCAACACGCGTTTTATTGATGTTTTGAGTATCGAAAGACATTAATCCCTCGATGGGTTTTCCAGTGCCTTGATGCGCTCTGCTAATGGTGGGTGACTGGCAAATAGGTCCGCCATTTTAGTGCCTGCAATACCAAATGCCGCCATTTCGTCGGGCAATGACTCATTTTGTGACTGTTGTAGTCGTTTGAGGGCACTAATCATTTTGTGTCGACCGGCTAGTTTAGCGCCACCATAATCGGCACGGTATTCCCGGTAACGAGAAAACCAGGCAACGATCATGGAAGCCAGAATACCGAGTATGAATTGCGCAATCAGAGAAACTATCCAGAATGCTGGCCCATGCCCGCGCTCGACTTTGAATACCACGCGATCAACCACGTGGCCGATCACTCGCGATAAGAAAATAACAAAGGTATTCACCACGCCCTGTATCAGCGTTAATGTCACCATATCGCCATTAGCCACATGCGCAACCTCATGACCGAGTACGGCTTCAACTTCATCTTGTGTCATGTGCTGCAGCAGGCCGGCACTGACAGCGACTAATGCATTATTGCGATTCCAGCCGGTGGCGAAGGCATTGGGCGCTTGCGACGGGAAAATTCCCACTTCTGGCATCCCGATCCCTGCCTTTTCAGCTTGCCGTGCTACGGTGTTCACTAGCCATTGTTCGTTACTGTTGCGTGGTTCGTTAATCACCTGTACAGCCATACTTTTCTTGGCCATGAATTTAGACATAAACAACGAGATAAAAGAGCCGGCAAAACCGATTACAGCTGAGTAGACCAGCAGTGCATT
>CAZLIR010000325.1:0-2208 GCA_964559635.1 uncultured Enterobacterales bacterium | reverse complement strand
ATACCAAGATGATTGACTCGGAAGGTTTCCGTGCCAACGTCGGAATTATCATCACTAACCAACGTGGACAACTTTTATGGGCTAAGCGATACGCGCAAAATGCCTGGCAGTTTCCACAGGGTGGTCTGGACAAAGGCGAAAGTCCGAAACAGGCCATGTACCGGGAGTTATACGAAGAGGTTGGACTCAAACCTGACGATGTAAAAATCCTTAAGCAGTCGGAGCAATGGTATTCATACAAATTACCTGAAAAATATATCCGGCAAGGCACCAAGCCACTGTGTATAGGACAGAAGCAAAAATGGTTTTTGCTACTACTGGTTAGTGATGAAAAACAAATCCGCTTTGACTGCGGGTCACGCCCTGAATTTGATCATTGGCGCTGGGTAAACTACTGGTACCCCGTTCGTAGTGTGATTGATTTCAAGCGCGATGTGTATCGACAGGCGTTAGCTTATTTTCTGCCATATTTAAATGTAAGACGCAGGTCAAGCTACCGCCATAAACGCAAGTCATCGAAACGTAAACGTAGTTCAGGAACAAGTTAACCATGCTAGACCGCCTGCGCTCTATAGTCCAACAAGTCAATACCGCAGGTGATATCGAGCAGATCTTCGACATCATCGTGTCTGAATTGAGCGATGTCATGCAGGCTGAGATCTGCTCCATTTATCTGGCAAATGATGATAAATCCTCGTTAACATTAGCCGCAAGTCGCGGCTTAAATCCAAAACTGATCAAACAGGCGGTGCTCACCACAGGGCAGGGTATTGTGGGCGAGGTATTCACCAGAGCCGAGCACATTCTCACTGACAACGCACCTGAGCATGAAGCCTATTTCCCACTTCAGGATAGTGGTGAGACTGATGCCCATGTATTTCTCGGCGTGCCGCTGATTTATCATAGCCAGCCGCTCGGCGTATTGGTCATTCAGCGCTCAGCCGGTGAGCTATTTACGGAGGATGACGTGTCATTCATGATCACCCTCAGCGCCCAGTTATCTGGAATTATTGTCAATGCTGAAGTGAAAGCCAATCTGGAAACCCCCAATCGAGCCGGAGAATCAAAAGTCATCAATAGCCTGTCTGCTGCACCCGGGATCGCCATTGCTAAAGGCTGGGTGGTCACGCCTCTGGATCATTTAGAGCACATCCCTGAACGTCAATGTGACAGCGCCGAGCAGGAAATGCTGCGTTTTCGTGCAGCGCTGGTATCCACGCGTCAGGAGATCAAGAGTTTGGCAAAGAATCTCGAGAGTACCCTACCCAAGTCACAGCTCTCACTGTTTGCTGCCTATGAAAAAATGCTCAGCTATAACAGTCTGGGGCGCAAGGTAGAAACCGTTATTCAAAAAGAAAATCTCTGGGCTCCCGGGGCACTGGCGAAGGTGGTATTGGCCGACTTACACCAGTTCAGTCAGCTCGATGATCCGTACCTCAAAGAGCGGGCAACCGACATTCGTGATCTGACCCAACGGGTATTGAATTTTCTCAATAAATCCAAAACATCTGCCGCTTCACTGCCGCGAAATGTCATCTTAGTGTCCGATCATGTCACCTCATCCATGATTGCCGAAATACCGCCCAAACGACTCAAGGGCATCATTTCAATTAGTGGATCATCAACATCACACGCTGCGATCATTGCACGCTCAATGGGCATACCGGCGCTGATGGGTGTCAGAAACTGTCCGTTAGAGCAACTGGAAAATAAACCACTGATCATCGATGGTTACAATCGCAAACTGCTGGTTTCTCCGACACGTGTGGTACAGAAAGAGTATCGTCAACGACAAGAGCATGAGCAGTCAGTGTTCGGCCAGCTGACGAAAGGCAAGCGCAAGAACGTCACCACCAAGACGCGTGATGGTCATCGGGTGCAGCTATTTGTTAACACCAGCCCTAATCTCATGGATTATGCTGATGTCAATATTCCTGTCGATGGCGTTGGACTGTTCCGTACTGAGTATTTATTTCTGCAAAATGATCGCTTCCCGGGGGAGTCTGAGCAGATTGAAATTTACACCAAGATCCTTGACCTGTATGGCGGTAAACCGGTCGTGCTGAGAACCATGGATATCGGCGGCGACAAGTGTTTGCCCTATTTCCCTATTGAAGAGGAAAAACCATACTTGGGTTGGCGTGCCATCCGTATTTCACTGCATCATCCGGAAATCTTCACCACTCCGTTGCGTGCCATGTTATTGGC
>CAZLIR010000324.1:0-2260 GCA_964559635.1 uncultured Enterobacterales bacterium | reverse complement strand
ATCCAGCGATTGCGGCAAGCATGTGGCGAAGAAAAACGCCAAGTGTATTGGGTGTGTCCACTCATTGAAGAGTCAGACAATCTGACATTTCAGGCAGCTGAGCAGACCTATGAGTTATTACAGAAGGAATTGCCAGAGCTATCGGTTGGTCTAGTGCACGGTCGCTTAAAAGGTAATGTGAAGTCAGAACTCATGGCACAGTTTAAAGCCGGAGATATTGATATTCTGGTTGCAACCACCGTTATCGAAGTTGGCGTTGATGTACCGAATGCCTCTCTCATGGTGATTGAAAATGCTGAACGTTTCGGTCTCGCACAATTGCACCAGTTGCGTGGACGCGTTGGTCGAGGCTCAACAGCCAGTCACTGTATTCTACTTTACGACCCGCCGTTATCTCGAATGGCTGAACAACGAATTGCTGTCATGCGCGAATCGAATGATGGTTTTGTAATTGCTGAAAAAGATTTGGAATTACGCGGTCCTGGTGAAGTCCTTGGCACACGACAAACCGGTGTAGCGAGCTTTCGCATTGCTGACATTTATCGCGATCAAAATCATCTTCCGACCGTCAATCAGGTCGCCAAAGAGATCGTTAACGCTGAACCAGAACTCGCACAACAACTTATGAGTCGTTGGATGGGTCATCGAGAGCAATACGCGAAAGTCTGAAGCAACATACTTCAAATAGAGCTAAACACTTTGAAGCACTCTTGATTAATGCTAGAGTTCACCCCCATAGTGAGAATCACATTAATTAATCAGCGATAGATATGAGCGATAAAACTGTTGTATTAACGGGTATTACCACCACTGGAACACCTCACTTAGGTAATTACATTGGTGCGATTAGACCGTCCATCGAGGCAAGTAAGGATCAGAATGTACAGTCCTATTACTTTCTTGCCGATTACCATGCCCTTGTGAAATGTCACGAGCCTGAGCGCGTGCATCAATCAAGTTTGGAAAATGCCGCTACCTGGCTGGCGCTTGGTCTTGATACAGACAATGCGATTTTCTATCGTCAATCGGATATTCCTGAAATACTCGAGCTGAACTGGATGCTGTCATGTATGACGGCCAAAGGTTTGATGAATCGTGCTCATGCCTATAAAGCTGTAGTGCAGGATAATGTCGAGGCAGGTGCGAAAGATCCGGACAAAGGCATCAACATGGGACTCTTTACCTATCCTATTTTAATGGCGGCTGACATTTTGATGTTTAACGCCGATAAAGTGCCTGTTGGTAAGGACCAGACACAACACTTGGAAATGACTCGCGATATTGCTCAGCGCTTTAATCATCATTTCGGTGAGAAATTTACTATTCCTGAGATTGTACTAGGCGAAGAGGGCGCGGTTTTACCGGGGCTGGATGGTCGCAAGATGTCAAAGAGTTATAACAATACTATTCCATTATTCTTGCCTGAGAAAAAGTTCCGCAAGATGATCATGAAGATTGTGACTAACTCACTTATGCCAGGTGAACCGAAAGATCCAGAAACCTGTACGTTATTTGCCATCTATAATGCCTTGGCAACACGTGAAGAAGTGGCCAGCGTGCGTCAGCGTTATGCTGATGGTATTGCCTGGGGTGAGATGAAGCAGTTCTTGTTCGAGTATCTCAATGACATGTTAGGCGAGGCGCGAGAGAAGTATTTCTCTTTACTCGAGAATCCTGCTTATATTGAAGAAGTCCTGCAACAGGGTGCCGAGCGGGCGCGTCAATTTGCCACACCATTTCTGCACGAATTACGCCAAGCGACCGGAATCCGTAAACTCTCATAGGCGTCATGACCCCAATAGGGGGCATTTGAGCCACAATTTGCGAGAAAGATCGGTGATTTGTCACAATTCTATGAATTGGTCATTGCTTTGTCATACCTAATTCCTATACTCTACGTACTGTGCATTAATTCAGAATTATGCGACATTAGGTGTATGCTCGTTTGCCACTCGTCATCCTTGCTAGTCCCTGACGAAAACATAACTTCTCACGATTTATTATTTGCGCAGATGTTCAGCGACTAATAACCGCTGTATTGTTTTTTTGTTGTTTTTTTAAAGGTATATCTTATGTCTACTACTACTGGCACCGTCAAATGGTTTAACGAAACTAAAGGCTTTGGTTTCATTGAGCGTGAGGACGGCCCTGACGTTTTTGCTCACTTTTCAGCTATCCAAGGCAGCGGTTTCAAAACGCTCAAAGAAGGGCAAAAAGTTGAATTTTCTGTTACCCAAGGTGAAAAGGGTCCACAAGCAGA
>CAZLIR010000323.1:0-2265 GCA_964559635.1 uncultured Enterobacterales bacterium | reverse complement strand
TATAATGCAGTCTAATTACACGCTCACGCCGTAAGTTTTAAAAATAATAATAGGAACCGCTCAGTTGTCATCAACGAACTCAAATATGTACCAAGACCCGTTTGGTCGCACAATTGATTACATCAGGTTGTCTGTGGTGGATCGTTGTGATCTACGTTGTTTCTACTGTATTCCCAAAGGTTACAAGGACTTTGAAATACCGGAAAAGTGGCTCACCTTTGATGAGATTGAGCGACTCATATCAGCTTTTGCCAGCCTTGGTCTGCAGAAGGTTCGGATCACCGGTGGTGAGCCGTTATTACGACCCAATCTGTCTGAGTTAGCAGGCCGTTTATCAGCGATTGAGGGGCTCGACGATTTATCAATGAGCACTAATGCAGTCCAACTTGCGAAGCATGCTGATGCACTCAAACTCGCAGGTATTGAACGTTTAAATATCAGTCTGGATTCACTCAATCCCGATACCTTCAGAGAAATCAGTGGCGGTAAGCTGCAAAAGGTGCTCGATGGCATCATGGCTGCTAAAGCCTCTGGCTACAGCCCCATAAAAATTAATATGGTGGTGATGAAAGGCATCAATGATCACGAAGTCAGCGATATGTTGGCATTCTGTGAGGAGCATGATTTTATACTGCGCCTAATAGAAACCATGCCGATGGGTGCCACGGGCAAAGAGGCTAGCAAACATTACGTCTCTCTGCAGGATGTCAAGGCATCATTAGATGAGCAGTATGGTTTAGTCCCGACCATTGCGAAAGGAGCCGGTCCAGCGAGGTACTTTTCAACACCGAAAGGTACGCAAATCGGTTTCATCACGCCTATCTCACAACATTTTTGTGAAACCTGTAACCGGGTCAGGTTAGGTGTTGATGGCACCCTTTACCTATGCCTAGGTCAAGAACACAGCTATCCTCTGAAACCAGTGCTGCGCTCTGGTGTAACTGATGAGGAACTCAAACAGCATCTCATTAAAGCTTTGGCTTTGAAGCCGCAAAAACATGAATTTGTTAGCAAACCCGATCAGGTCATTCGGATTATGTCAGTGACCGGTGGTTGAAACAGCAGTAATTTTCTTAAGCTAAAGACTGATCAAACAACTCAATAGTGACCATTTCGCCTAGCCTAACGCCTGAATTTTCAGGCTCTAGGATGATGTAGCAATTGCCATCAGATACAGAGACCAGTCTCCCTGAACCCTGAGGCCCGGTACTCCTGACTTGCCACCGGCCATTGTCGTCAACACTGGCAAATCCACGTTGGTAGTCGCGTCGTCCGGGCGCTTTTCTTAAGTCATTCATGCAGGTTGCTTGAAACCTCATCGGCTGCTTTATTTTTTCTCCAGATAGCTTCTTCAGCGCCGGTTGCACGATTTGATTCAATGTCACAATGGTCGACACAGGATTTCCCGGCAGACCAAAGAAGTGGCAACCTCCAATCCTTCCAATGGCGATGGGCTTACCTGGCTTTATCGCTACCTTCCAGACATCTAACTCACCAATTTCCTCCAGTACTGGCTTGATGTAATCTGCATCGCCCACAGAAACGCCACCACTGGTTAAAAGCACATCAGCAATTTTTGCCGCCTCACTCATCACCTGCCGTATAGCACGTGGATCATCGGCCACCAAACCATAATCGATAACCTCATATCCCATTCGTTGACACATGCTGAGCATGGTGAGTCGATTACTGTCATAGATTTGACCGGAAGCTAGTTGTTGACCCGGGGAGACGAGTTCATCACCAGTTGTGAAAACTGCGACCGTGATTGGCTTGTATACCCTCGCCTGAGCTATGCCAGATGAGGCAATGATTGCTTGCTCTTTGGGTGCAATCCGTATGCCTTTCGATAGGATCTCCTGTCCCGCTTGCACGCTACTTCCAATCTGCCGGACATGTTGTCCCTTGGCGACCGATTCAAGCAATCTGACTTGCTTGCCATTGATATCACAATTTTCTTGCATCTCGACTGTATCTGCACCCTCGGGTAGTGGCGCTCCAGTCGTGATTCTGACACATTCATCCTTGTCGATGATGCCTTCAAATGGATGTCCTGCGAGTGCAGTACCAATGACCGCAAATTCTTTATCTACCTGCTGAGACTGATGTTTAAACGCATAACCATCCATGGCAGAGCATGGCCAAGCAGGGAAATCAAACGGGCACGTCAGTGGTTCCGCCAGTATTCTGTTGAGCAAATTATCAGTCGCAACCACTTCACTATCTGACTTGCAATCGATAGTGCTTATCAAGTCTCGTATCGTC
>CAZLIR010000322.1:0-2275 GCA_964559635.1 uncultured Enterobacterales bacterium | reverse complement strand
CTGGTCATTCTTGCGACAATTCATGTACACCAAGTTTGTGATCGTCACCGATGATGATGTCGATGCCCGAGATTGGAAAGATGTGATCTGGGCCATGACTACCCGAGTTGATCCGGCCCGTGATGTCATGATGGTGAACAACACGCCCATCGATTATTTAGATTTTGCCTCGCCAGTTTCAGGCATAGGCTCTAAAATGGGTATTGATGCTACCAACAAGTGGCCCGGTGAAACCGATCGGGAGTGGGGACGTCCGATTACAAAGGACGACAAAGTGACAGAACGAATTGATGATATCTGGGATAGTCTGGGTATTCACCTACAAGAGAATAACGACGCATGAGCCAAGTTGATTGCAAGATAACCTATCTGCGCGCAGTGTCCGACACCTTGATTTTGCGGTTGCAACCCTCGCAAAAACTGCCGTTTAATGCTGGACAGTATTTATTCATGGCCATTGATGGTGAACACTTTAAGCCATACTCTATTGCTTCAATACCGAGTGATGAGGCGTTGGAGTTTCATATCCGTGATAATCCTGAGGCCCCTTTAATTACTGAGTTGGCGAGACGCTACGAAGCCGAGCAAACCATTCAGATTCAGACGCCAACCGGTAATTGCACACTGCAGCGTGCATCTATGCTACGGCCTATCTTATTTGTCGCCGGAGGTACCGGTTATGCTCCCTGTAATGCCATGATCCGAGAACTTTTAGTGACCGATAGTCGACCGGCGATCTCTCTATTTTGGGGAGTGGCCTACTCAAATGAGCTCTATCTTCATCAGGAACTCGGACAATGGGGAAGCCAGCAAAGCGGTTTTACCTATGTCCCTGTGGTGCAGTTTCCTGAGGACGAAGCAGATACCACAATGCGTCATGGTTTTGTTCACGAAGCGGTACTGGAATCAAACCTCGATCTGGCTGAGTATGATATCTATCTCTCCGGCTCAGCAGCCATGGTTGGGCATGTTCATCACGCCCTTGTTGCTGCGGGTGCGCAATCTGAGCATATCTATTCCGATATGTTGGATCTCAATTTGGCAGAGTTTCCAGCCGATAGCTAAGCAAACTTGTGCCGGCCAGAATGCATGTTTAGGCCTTCTTGCCAAGCAAAAAATCGAGCGATAATTTACCCGCACCATCCTTTAATACATAAAGCAGAGCCGCTGCCCATAAAATGTGTGTCGGCCATGCGCCTGGGTAGACAAGGAATTGAATAACTGCAGTCATGACCAGCAAGCCTAATGCGCCCAGTCGTGTGAACAGGCCGAGTAGTAGCAGCAACGATAGAAAGAACTCACCAAAGGTAGCCAGATAAGCCGCGATGTCTGCTGGAATTAAGGGTAGGTCATATTCGTATTCGAACAATAACTTAGTAGAGTCCGAGACATTATAGAATGCCCAATTTTGCCCCAGAAACTCACCCCCGGAGATTTTAGTCTGAGCGGAGCGCCAGAATACTGTGAATATTGCTAATCGAGCCGTGAGTAAGGTGATAGATGCAGGGATGTTCTTCGCTGGCGCGAGTAAATTATTCAGCATGTTAATTACTTTTGTCATGGCGTTAGTCCTGTTTAATTGATAGGCCCGTGAAAACACCAAGCCCTAAAAAGTAGGTCAGCATTCCGTTAAGATCGTCATCATCCAGTGTTTGACCGACCGCGTCTTGCAGATTGTCCCATGCCTCAGATATGGATTGCCCCATCACAAGGTTGTGACAAAAGGCATAGGCCATATCATTCAACTGTACCGTCTCGACTTGAAGCTCATCATTGCGATAAATCAGTATCCGACTCGGAACACATTCGTCTAGATTGATCTCGGCGACCTCATCTTCTAAATTGGCGTACCAAATATCTAACGATGGATAGTCAGAGCTAATCAGGTGCACATTCGGATGCGCGGTGAAAACAACATTCGGTAAGTCGTCCTCTTCTTCAGCAAGCAAATGATTTAGGTTAATCGCTTCCTGCTCGGGGCCATGGAAGCATTGAATATACAAATACTCTATGTATGCAATATCAGCTAAAAATGGCAATTGCTGGCATTGCTCATGTTCACTAATGAATTTAATGAACTCTAAACCATAGGATTGAAGTGATGCCTGTTGCGGTAGATTCGACTGAATAAATTCCATTGCTAAGGCATGAAAGAAATCTTCGCCAATCAGCCTTAACACGACGGGATATGAGTCTTTTAGCGCTTCTCGCAGGCTGTGGGCATAGTTATTCTGATACACCGCCATTCGTAACGCCGCTTCATCAGACGCCTGAT
>CAZLIR010000321.1:0-2294 GCA_964559635.1 uncultured Enterobacterales bacterium | reverse complement strand
TTCACCCTGATAGAGGTAGTGATAAGCGTTCAATTCATCACGCGTCAGAGATTTATGTTGCTCAAGCCAGTTAAAAATGTGGCTTAGATCTTCATCTTCAAGACGCAGATAAAGCTCGGTGCGATTACAGGTCGATAATAAGGCAACCTCTGCAGAATTTGGCAGACGCAGCAAAGCCTGCAACGCCTCTGGAATCTCGGTGGGCGAGAAAGCAATCTTCTCACGTACCTCGATAGGCGCCGTCTTATGATTTATGCCAAATGCAACAAGTGTCATGCAAATATATCGTCTTAAAAGCTCATGCGTATTATATCAAGTGTAGCAAAGTATGCGATACTTGCTATGTGCGCCCTCACTCAAATTTAACCATCTTGATGTAGATTATGCTGATAATGATTGATCAGGTTCAAAAACTTCGCGTGATATTGACTAAAACATGTCTTTTAGTGGTCTTATTGTGTGCCAGTTGTGCAGCACGAGAGCCGGCTAACGAGGATGGCGCATCGCAAATCAGAGACTATATTTTAATCGAGTTAGCACTCAGGAGAAATCAAGATGAGCAAGCCTATGAGATCATTGAGCAACTGACTGATTCGGGACTCAGTAATCAGAACTATGCCCACTTGGTATCCCTGCTCAACAAACGTAAGCATGATGTATATCGGTATCAATTAATTCAGCGCTGGAATGATAATTATCCACAAAGTTCAGATGCACTATTAGCGCTCGCCAAAGAGGATATTTGTAATGGCAACGAGCAGCAGGCGTCGTCTGCTAGTAATGCATTTAAAAATATCGATGACATCAATGTTCTCCGAGCTACCATGGCATGTTTAAATGTTGGCGCGCAATTACAACTGGTCAGCGAACTACAAGCGCAGGATGCCAATAATCGGACAATCAACCAGTTGTCGTGTCATTTATTAGCAAGAAGCAGTCAAACAGCTGAGGCAATCAGATGTTTTGCGCGTATCGGCCCCCTCTCGGATATTCGCGATCTTAGCGCCCTAGCCGAGCTATACCTCATGACGGAGCAGCTACCATTAGCACAACAAACCTATGAGCAATTGCTGGCACTGGAGCCTAATGATGTACAGAGCCGTTACGAGTTGGCCAGTATTTATTACGATCAGGGCAATTTTACTTTGGCGATCACGCAACTTGAGAGTCTATTGTTACTGTCCCCCAAGAACCGCAACGCTCAGTACTTACTCGCGGCAAGCTATTATGCCGAGCGCGAACTGGATAAAAGCCGGATCTGGTTCGAGAAAATATTGGTCTATCAACCTCTGCGCAATCTGGCGTTCTACTACCTCGGGATGATTGCGATGGAGTCTGGCAATACGAAACAAGCTATGGAGTTCCTGAGCTCGGTCAAACCCTCTGAGGAATATCTGCCAGCACAATTAAATTATTGGAAACTGGTTGCAGAAGATGACCTAATGGTAGCGATTAATGGCTTGTATGATCTGTTGGATGAACAGCCTGAAAGCCGAATGGCAATTAAGTTGGCACAAATAGATTTGTACAACAATGCCGGGGAAAAGTTAAAGGCAACCCAAGAGCTTGTGTCGCTTGCAGATGATTTTCCGACACACTTACGCTTACAGGTTCTGAGAATGCAGTGGTTGATTGATCAAGAGTATGTCGATCGCATCATGGCAAATCTTGAAGCGAGCCTCTCGGGTTTAATCAATAACACACAAAAGCGGCAGCTCATTACCTCAACCCTATACCACCTGATGGAGCAGGAATATGGCCAACAGGCACTGACACTGGTCGAAGCACAAACCATAATCCAGCCAGACACTGAACAATATACACTCTTACATAGTCTAGCTCATGCCATGGCCGGGAACTTTGCTACTGCCACCGAGCAATTGCATCAGCTGCTTGAACAAAATCCAGAGCGGCATGATATTCAGAATGCGCTGGGTTACACCTATGTTCTGGAGGGTAAACAATTAGCGACTGCTGAAAAATTATTGCATCAAGCGCTCGACGCAAATCCAGATAGTGCCGCCTACCTGGATAGCATGGGCTGGCTGCGATTCAAACAGGGGGATCTCAGTGCGGCAGAAGCATTACTCACTCGAGCGAATGCATATACCAACGAGCCAACCATTAAGGCGCATCTTATCGAAGTTTATCAGGCCCAAGATCGTCATGAAGAGGCCAGGCAAATGTTGATCGAAGCACTCGAGTCATTTCCTGATAGTGTTCCGCTAAAAGCATTACAACTGGATGCTGCCAATCTGCTAAAATCTGCCAATGATTAAACGACTCATTATCAG
>CAZLIR010000320.1:0-2296 GCA_964559635.1 uncultured Enterobacterales bacterium | reverse complement strand
GAGTAATACCTAGTTTCTTAAGGGTTTTATGACATTGTGTCTTGGCTTGCGGATGAGCTAGTACGGTATCGATTTGCTCCAGAGATACGCCTGGTTTGGCAATCAGACAATGTTCAATTTTGAGCAATTCTTCGCCCACGATACTCAGTGGACAATCGATTAACAGATCATAAACTTCATTGATGCCACCTGAGGTTGTATTTTCGATCGGTAACATAGCGACATCGGCATCATTATCGATGACGCGCTGGATCACCTCAGAAAAGTCATCACAGCCGACATGATGGATTGACTTATTGGCGGTCGCAAAATGTTTTTCAGCTGCCAGATAACTATAGGCACCTTCATCGCCCAAGTGTGAAATTCGTATGTCCGCGTGGTCATCGGTGGTGACAATATTCTGTAGGAAGGATTGTTGCACCAGCAGGGAATCATCGATAATGCGATGGAATATATCCAAAATGAAGTGGCTGTCGAGTTCCTTATCCTGGCCCAGTCGAATTAAGTGACTCAATAATTCATTCTCACGTGATTTGTCACGCAGCGGTATACCGTGCTCGGTTTTAATGCGGGCAACTTCTCTGACCAGTTCTCGTCGCTTGGCGAGTAAACGTAATAAGTCATCATCGAGATTGTTGATATCAACACGGATGTTGTCCAGTGGGTTAGAGCTCATCGACTTTGTAATGCAGTATTCATCTAGCGTAAATTTATTATACACAAGATGACACGACATAGAACTGTATTCTGAATGCTTGGACTTACAAACTGAACTGAGCCAGAGTACAATCGTAAGTATTAAGACACACTGCCAGCAGGGACTCTTGTCTGATCAATGAGTATAGATGAAATAGACCGCGCGATTGCAGAACTGCAGGCGCGTAGAGAACAGTTGTTACTTCTCGAGCAACAGCAGACGGATGTTCCCGCATCACCGAAAACACAGCATATCGTTGTCATCGGCGGGCGTGGTCAGTTAGGCAGTCTGTTTGTGTCCTTGTTCGATACTGCGGGCTATGAGGTGACCATCATCGACAAGGATGATTGGCATGACAAGTCCTCGGTTTTCCAAATAGCTGATTTGGTATTGATCGCGGTACCGATCCATCAAACTCTGACCATTATTGAGTCTCTCCCTGCACTGGCTGAGCATTGCATACTGGCTGATATAACGTCCGTCAAACAGGAGCCACTGGCGGCCATGATGGCCAGTCACTCGGGCCCGGTGGTGGGCTTGCACCCTATGTTTGGTCCCGGGGTTACCTCACTCTCGGGTCAGACCATCATCATTACACCGGGACGTGCTCTGGAGCAGACCCAATGGTTCCTCGATCAACTTGATGCGTGGGGTGGGATAACCTATCAAATTTCCGCCGCCGAGCACGATGATGCTATGGCTCTGATACAGGTTATGCGTCACTTCTCGACGGTTGCTTATGGTCATCATCTCAAGGAAGAACAAGCCGACTTGGCCATGATCACTGATTTGAGCTCACCGATATATCGTCTTGAGTTGGCCATGGTTGGTCGATTATTTGCCCAGGATCCACGCCTGTATACAGAAATCATCTTCTCAAACCCCAGTAATGTTGCCATGATGCGCCGCTATATCACGCGCTTTGAGGAATTGCTGACACTGGTAGAGGAGGGTGACAAATCTGGTTTTGTCGATTCTTTTAATGAGGTTAAGCATTGGTTTGGTCAATATGCTGAGCAATTCATGAAAGAATCGACGGACATGCTCGACTATCGCAAGAAATAGTCTTTAGTACCGCCCGGTAATAACTTTTAACATTTCATTCAGCATCTGTTCATCTTAGTGATCGTATAGTTACAGGTGAATAATTTTAGGAGAACTATCATGTTGAATAATAGAAATGTAGTTGGCATTGCATTGATTGTTTCATTGTTAGTTCTGCTATCTGGTTGTGCAACAAACGCCATGACCCGCGCAGAACGTGAACAAGCGTACAATCAATACATCATTGATGAGCAGTTAGAGTCTGTTGAAAGTATTCAGGCATTCCGATTCAGTGGTTGGAACGAGTTGAGTGATAAGCACCTGATAATCAATACAGGTGTTAACAGGCCTTATCTCATCACACTCAGACATACCTGTGTCGATCTTGATTTCGCTCAAGGCATCAAGATAAACAATACTGGTTCAAGACTACGTGCCGATTTTGATTCGATCTCGGTTCCGGGTAACTTTAGCCAACGCTGCTTCATAGACAAGATCTATAAACTGAGCAAAGAGCAACGTAAGACACTGATCAGTTTACATCGCAATGACAAT
>CAZLIR010000319.1:0-2301 GCA_964559635.1 uncultured Enterobacterales bacterium | reverse complement strand
TTTTTACGACCTAACGGTCTATTTTTTGGAGAAGCACAATGAAAATTGAACCATTTGTAATTCATGCTGAACTCCGTGATGAATCGGGAAAAGGAGCGAGCCGCCGCCTGCGTCACGAAGGGAAGGTCCCTGCCATTTTATATGGTGACACAAAGAAGCCTCAGTCGCTGGTTTTAGACCACAACGAGGTTATCCAACATCTTGAGCACGAAGCATTTTACTCGCAAGTATTAACACTTGTTGCGAACGGTAAAAAGCAGCGTGCGATTCTACGTGACATTCAGCGTCACCCATGGAAACCCAAAGTAATGCACATGGATTTCCAACGCATTAACTCACGTAAGAAGCTGACTAAGAGCGTACCAATGCACTTCATTAACGAAAGCAAGTGTGCTGGATTTAAAGAGGGCGGTATCATCTCGCATCAGATCAATGAGCTTGAAGTAAGCTGCTTACCGAAAGATCTTCCTGAGTACATCGAGGTTGATGTTGAAGCGCTAGAAATTGGCTCAAGCCTTCACATCTCTGACCTTTCACTACCGGAAGGTGTTGAGTCAGTTGCCTTGTCGCATGGTGAAGATCATGACTTACCAGTGGTAAGTATCTTGCACCGTGGTGGCTCTTCAACAACTGAAGAGTCTGACGATGAAGCAGCAGCACCAGAAGCTCCAGAAGCACCTGCAGCTGAAGAAGGTGATACTGAAGAGTAATCTTCAGTAGAGGTACATGAGTACCATCAAACTCATCATAGGGCTGGGGAATCCCGGCCCTAATTATATCGACACCAGACACAATGCCGGCGCATGGTTTGTCGAGCAAATCGCTGCGAGTGAGCAAACGCCATTGAAAGCAGAAACTAAATTTCATGGTTTGTTTGCTAAAGTCATTATTGCCAATCAAACGGTATATTTACTGAATCCGACAACCTTCATGAATCGCTCAGGATTAGCTGTGCAAGCGATCTGTCAGTTCTACAAGATTGCTCCAGAGGAGATTTTGGTCGCCCATGATGAGCTGGATTTTGATGCCGGTGTGGCGAGGATAAAAGTTGCAGGTGGCCATGGTGGTCATAACGGTTTACGCGACATCATCCAGAAACTAGGTGGTGCCAAGGACTTCACTCGACTCAGAATTGGGATTGGTCATCCGGGTGATAAGTCTAAAGTACATAACTACGTTCTGAAGAATCCATCCAGCGCAGACAAACAAAAGATTGTCGCCTCGATTCATGAAGCACACCGATATCTGGAGTCGATTGTCACAGGTGATATTGCCAAAGCAATGAACGCACTTCATACACAGGAGACGCCCTGATGGGATTTAATTGTGGAATCGTAGGCTTACCCAATGTCGGAAAATCTACCCTCTTCAACGCACTTACAAACGCTGGGATCGATGCTCAGAACTACCCTTTTTGCACCATCGAACCCAATACCGGCGTTGTCGGTGTGCCTGATCTGCGAATTGATGCCATTGCTAAGATTGTCAATCCGCAAAAGATTATTCCGACAACCATGGAATTTGTTGATATAGCCGGTCTTGTTGCAGGCGCATCAAAAGGTGAAGGACTTGGTAATCAGTTTCTGGCCAACATTCGTGAAACGGATGCCATCGCTCATGTCGTGCGTTGTTTTGAGAATGATGATGTGGTGCATGTCGAGGGCAAAATTGATCCCCTATCAGATATAGAAGTTATCAATACCGAATTAGCTCTGGCGGATTATGAATCTGTTGATAAACAGCATCAGCGCGCATTGAAAGTCAGCCGAACTGGCAATAAAGAGGCGCTGTTTCAAATCAGTGTCTATGAAAAGTTAAAAGAACAACTCGATCAGGGACACCCGATCCGAAGTTTGGATTTAGATGAAGCAGAGCTTGAAGTGCTTTCACGAATGCAATTACTGACCAATAAGCCAACCATGTATATTGCCAATGTCGATGAATCTGGATTTGAAGATAATCCCCTCCTCGACCAAGTTCGTGAACTCGCCAGTCAGGAAGGTGCCATGGTAGTGCCAGTATGTGCTTCAATCGAAGCTGAGGTGGCAGAGTTAGACGATGATGACAAGATTGAATTCTTACAGGAGATCGGTCAAGAAGAGCCCGGTTTAAATCGAGTCATTCGTGCTGGATATGAGTTACTGAATCTGCATACATACTTTACTGCAGGCCCAAAAGAGGTCAGAGCCTGGACGATTAAAAAGAATTCCACGGCACCTCAGGCCGCAGGTAAAATCCATACAGATTTTGAAAAAGGCTTCATTCGTGCCGAAGTAGTCTCCTACGATGACTATATTGCCA
>CAZLIR010000318.1:0-2304 GCA_964559635.1 uncultured Enterobacterales bacterium | reverse complement strand
CTGGTATCTCATGAGGTGGGTGCAGCCTTTATGGCTGACGCTGTCAGTCGCACAAGTGCGCAAATTGGGTGTTTGGCTATTGTGCCGGCGGCTGGCGTGACGCATGCCTGTAGTGGCATTGGAGAGGCATTTCTGGATGGCATACCAATGCTGGTCATATCAGGTGGTATTCGCAGTGACTCAGATTATGGCTACCAACTACATGAAGTTGATCAGCATGCCCTATTAAAGCCTATTACTAAGGCGACGTTTCTTATCCGTGAACACAATGAAATCGTTGATACCATTTATCAGGCCTACCGCATTGCCACTTCCGGTGAACCTGGCCCGGTATTTATCGAAGTACCGGTTAATATTCAACTCGACAAAGGCCATGTTGGGCAATTGAGTGCGTTCGAACAGAACGATAATGTGCCAGCTTCAGACCCACTTGATGAGCAAATCTCACAGGCAATCGCCCTGCTTTCACAAGCGAAAAATCCGGGAATTTTCATTGGTTGGGGTGGTCGTCACGCTGCCGATTTTGTTGCCCAGATTGCTGAGCACCTAGCGGCCCCTGTTGCCACCACATTACAAGGATTGAGTGCCTTCCCGGCCGATCACCCTCTGCATACAGGTTTTGGTTTTGGACCAGCCGCTGTGCCTGCCAGTTATGAGGCATTTAAAGAGTGTGATTGTTTGCTGGCAATTGGTACCCGATTTGCTGAGATTGCCACCGGGAGCTATGGCGTGAATGTGCCAGAGAACTTAATCCACTTGGATATAAATCCAGCGGTCTTCTCCTGTAATTTCCCGGCCAAAGTCGCCATTGAAGGAGATGCGGCTGTCACAGTATCTGCGCTGGCGAATCAACTTATCCAACAAACCGAGCCCCGAGATTCGTCATCACTGCAAACCCAGATAGCGACTAACAAGGCATCGTATCGCAAAGAATGGCGTGATTATGACTCGGGAGATAGAGTGAATCCGGTGATTTTGTTTGATCATTTGCGTGCGGCTCTGTCAGATGATGCCATCATGGTGCTGGATGACGGTAATCACACCTTTTTGGCGGCAGAATTAATGCCCATTCACAAAACAGGTCAATTAATCTCCCCGACCGATTTCAACTGCATGGGTTATGCTGTGCCGGCAACCATTGGTGCGAAGATTGTCAATCCGGACAAAACGGTGGTGAGTATTATTGGCGATGGGGCATTTAATATGACCTGCATGGAGTTAGCCACGGCGGTAAAACTGCAACTAGGCATGGTGTTGGTCATCTTCAATGATGGTGAATTATCCCAAATAGCTCAGGCCCAGGAGCGACCCTACAATCGAACCACCTGCACCTCATTGCCCACAGTTGATTATGAATCTCTGGCAAAGGGATTAGGTTGCGAGTATGTCCTTATAGCGAACAATAACGATGCTAAATCAGGTGTAAAAGAAGCACTTGCGCTCGCGAGTCAGAATCGTCCTGTGGTTGTTAACGCAATGGTCGATTATTCAAAACCGACGCGCTTTACCGAGGGGGTTGTAAAAACCAATATCAAGCGCCTGCCAACCAACACCAAGATGCGTATGGTTGGCAGAGCCATTTATCGTAAAATCAGGAAGCCAGATTAGCGAATGCGCTTAACCGCGCTGGTTTGCTTGCTGTTCTCGAACTTTGATCCAAGCGAGTGCGTTATCCAGGCGTGCGATAACCGTTTCTGCACCCAGTAGTTCGCAAATAATATCCAGATTGGGTGACATACCAACGCCCGTCACTGAGACGCGAAGTGGCATGCCGATCTTTCCCATGCCAATCTCACATTCAGCCATCACGGCTTCGATTGCGGCTTGGATGTTGTCCCTCGACCAATCAGATAAGTCGGCGAGTTTTTTTCGTAACAGGCTTAATGGTTCGGCTGCTGACACTTTTAAATGCTTTTTCGCGGCGTTAGCATCAAATTCCTCAAATGGCTTGAATAGGTAAGCTATTGCGGCTGCAAGCGTGTTCAGTCGATCATGACGTTCAGAATATAGCGGAATGATCTCAGCGAGTATGGACTCATCTGCATTCTCGATCCCCAGTTGCTCGAGGTGCCAGTTTAAGTAGGGAATTACCTCGGTAACGGGCAGGGTTTTCATGTAATGCTGATTTAGCCAGTTGAGTTTTTCAGTATTAAACGCAGAAGGTGCCTTGTTGATGGCTGATAAATCAAACAACTCAATCATTTCCTCGAGTGAGAATATTTCTTGATCACCATGTGACCATCCGAGTCGCACCAGATAATTCAGCAGTGCTTGTGGTAGGTATCCATCATTTCGATACTGCAT
>CAZLIR010000317.1:0-2328 GCA_964559635.1 uncultured Enterobacterales bacterium | reverse complement strand
ATGATACCGTATCTATTCCCTCTTGCATAAGCCATTTAGCCAAATCTGGATGATCTGAGGGTCCCTGACCACAAATACCAATATATTTACCCTGTTTCCGGCAAGCTTGAATGGCCATACTCAGCATTTTCTTAACCGCCGGGTTACGTTCGTCAAACAGATTAGCGATTAAACCGGAATCTCTATCCAGTCCCAACGTTAACTGCGTGAGGTCATTAGAGCCAATGGAGAAGCCATCAAAATACTCGAGGAATTCCTCAGCCAGAAGTGCATTTGATGGTAGCTCACACATCATAATATGACGTAAACCATTATCACCACGCGCAAGTCCGTGCTCAGCTAACAACTCACTAACACCCTTCGCCTCGTCCAGCGTTCGAACGAATGGGATCATGACCTCAACATTGGTTAGCCCCATTTCGTTACGCACTTTGCGAAGTGCCTGACATTCCATATCAAAGCATTCACGGAAATCGTCAGATAGATAGCGACTTGCACCGCGATATCCCAGCATCGGATTCTCTTCTTCAGGCTCATACAGATGCCCTCCCAGAAGATTGGCGTATTCATTTGATTTAAAATCGGACATCCGCACGATGACTTTCTCGGGGTAGAAAGCAGCAGCCAAAGTCGCGATTCCCTCGGTTAGTTTGTTAACATAGAAATCGGTAGGAGACTCATAACCAGCCATGTGTGCGCGAATCGATTCAATCAGATCCGGATCATCATCCATGGCTGCTAGCTGCTCGAAATCCAGCAATGCTTTAGGGTGCACACCAATCATAACATTGATGATAAATTCTAAACGCGCCAGACCAATGCCTGCGTGTGGTAAGCGAGAGAAACTGAAGGCACCATCCGGATTAGCGACATTCATCATAATCTTGAATGGCAATTCAGGCATGTTATCAATTTCACTGCGTTTGATGGTGAAATCTAAAATGCCATCGTAGATGTTACCGGTATCACCCTCGGCACAGCACACTGTGGCTTCACTGCCATCAAGGATCACGGCCGTAGCGTTATTGGTACCGACAACTGCAGGAATGCCCAGCTCACGAGCAATAATCGCTGCATGACAGGTTCGTCCACCTCGGTTTGTGACGATGGCCGAGGCACGCTTCATGATCGGCTCCCAATCTGGATCCGTCATATCAGTGACCAGAACATCGCCCTTCTCTACTTTCGCCATCTCGCTAATGTCATTGAGGATCCTGACCTTGCCTTGACCAATACGATTACCAATTGCACGCCCCTGAATGATGACATTGCCGGTCTCATTGAGCTGGAAATCCTCAAGCACGTTACTGTCGGTGCGACTCATCACCGTTTCAGGACGTGCCTGAACGATATATATCTTGCCATCACTGCCATCTTTGACCCATTCAATATCCATGGGCCGGCCATAATGTTTCTCGATGATGCTAGCCTGTTTTGCTAATTCAATGACATCAGCATCAGTAATAGAAAACTGTCGACGCTGATCCATCTCTACATCTACGGTAGCAACACTCTTACCGTGCGAAGAGTCATCGGTGTAGATCATCTTAATCGCTTTACCACCGAGCGTGCGCCGTAAAATCGGCATTTTGCCAGCAGCCAAGGTTGGTTTATGAACATAGAATTCGTCAGGATTCACAGCGCCTTGGACAACCGTCTCACCTAGGCCGTATGCTGAAGTGATAAATACCACATCGGAAAAGCCTGACTCAGTATCAATTGAGAACATCACACCGCTCGATCCAATATCAGATCGCGCCATGCGCTGAACACCTGCCGATAAGGCGACACCGGCATGCTCAAAGCCCTGATGAACGCGATATGCAATGGCACGGTCATTGAAAAGACTGGCAAACACCTCTTTCATTGCTAACTTGACGTTTTCGAGGCCGCGGACATTCAGAAAGGTTTCTTGCTGTCCAGCAAAGGATGCATCCGGGAGATCTTCAGCAGTCGCAGAGGAGCGAACGGCAACGGCAAAATCGTCATCTGCATCACCTTTCATCTCTGCGTAATATTCAGTCACCTCATTTTCCAGGCGGTCATTGAATGGCGCATCAATAATCCACTGCCGGATCATTTTACCGGTTTCAGCGAGGGTTTCGACGTCATCGACATCGAGATTCTTTAGGCGGTCATAAATTCTATCCTGCAGTCCACTTTCCTGAAGAAAGTCATTAAAGGCTTCTGCAGTTGTGGCAATGCCACTCGGCACTTGGACTCCTGCAGATAACAGGTTGCTGGCCATCTCTCCAAGTGAGACATTTTGGCCTCCGACGGTTTCTACATCATTCATTCCTAGTCCTTGATACCAATCAAGGTATATAC
>CAZLIR010000316.1:0-2361 GCA_964559635.1 uncultured Enterobacterales bacterium | reverse complement strand
GCGGACGATAACGCGATCATGTAATGGGCGTAAGCTCATTTGATCCTCTCCTGATACATTTTGTTGATAGAAAATCGTCACTGCAACCTGTTTGCAGTGGTTTCGGTTGGTTTAATATGGGGATTTTGAGGGGGCTCTCAAGTCTTGTTACACTTTTTTCCCTATTTTTTTAGGGGTATTCAAGAAAAAGTAGATTTAAGCTATTAAATTCAATGAGTTAGTCTTTGTTCTCAGAGCGCTCAAATTCCCCTTCGATGGTTCTATTTGCCTCAGATTGTGGCTGATATGAGGTGTGCACTGGTGTCATATTCGTCATGCGGCTTATGATCAATCGCCTTAGTGGCGGAACAAGAAATAAAAAGCCAACAGAATCAGTAAAAAACCCCGGTGTTACCAGCAGTATGCCGGCGAGTGCGAAGAATACTCCTTCAAGCATTTCATAAGCGGGCGCTTCACCATGGGCTAATTTATCCTGAGCTCGAAAAACCGTACTAATCCCCTGCTGCCGAATGAGGGCCAAACCGATCACTGCCGTCGCGACAATCAAGAGTAGAGTATTTAGTGTACCTAAGCGTGAGCCTGCCTCAATGAATAGGCCGATCTCTATCGCGGGGATGAGTAGCAATAAAATGAAAATAAATCGCATCGCGTGCATTTTGTCATTGGTTATATTTATTAAGATGGGGATGAATCGATCTCGTTCAATATGACTGACATCTGTTACACTACGCGTTTTGTTATTTGGCCGTTTTTAAATGCAATCTGACACCCCAGAAATTAGCCATCTTAATGAGTTACTCCATGAGGTCATTGGTGATGGCCTTCCGCACGAGCGGAAAAAGGCAATCATGCTGACATTGCATGCTGCAAAAACCTTTAGCCGGCAGGAAAACCGTGCCGAGTTAACCCTGAACTTACTCGACATCGAGGAGTGCCTGGGTTTTGGCAAGCAAGATCATGTTATCGATACTGAGCGACTTGAGGCACTCGCGAATCAATTAGTTGCATTAGCAGCAAACGATGCAGAAGCCCGCAGTCAGCCGACCACTGAGTTGCCATTTGAAATTCAGGAAGAGCTCACTGAATCTGAGTCACAGCAAATGCAGTCATTGGCGATCGAGTTGACCCTGTGTAATTGCAATAACCGAGATGAAGCGCGAGAAATTGCCCACGGACTGGTCGAGTCAGGGCTGGCGGCATGCGTCAATATCATTGCCAACATCGGCTCTGTTTACCGTTGGCAGGGAGAGGTTGTCGATACCTCTGAATGTCAGTTGCAAATAAAATCAGCACCTGAGCGAAGAACTGCAATTCAGGCTTATATCACTGAGCATCATGCAAACGATATCCCAGAGATAATAAGTGTTCCAATTAATACCGGCAACGTAGACTATCTGGCGTGGGTATTGGAGACAACAAACGTTGAAACAGATTAAATTACTACTATTGGCATGGTTGTTATTGCTACTGCCAGCAACATCATATGCCCAGACCATTGAACTGGATACGATTCTGTCGAATATTGAGGAGACAGAATTTCTGGAAGTTGATGACGCCTTTAAACTCTCAGCCGATGTCATTGGTGATGAAATCGCGATCCGCTGGGAGGTTGCACCGGGTTATTATTTATATAACCACCAACTAGATTTTGTGGTGCAGGGCGCAGATATTAGCCAAACCTTTATTCCCCAGGGACTGGCAAAGGTTGATCCTTATTTTGGCGACGTTGAGGTCTATTATCAGCATTTGGAAGTGAGTCTGGTTCTGGCGAATGTGTCTGATAGTTTAACGGTGATATTCAAATATCAGGGATGTGCGGACGCCGGCTTGTGTTACACCCCCCAAACACGTGAAGTCAGTTTCAGTCGCCTGGAAGATGGTAACTTTAGCCAATCGAGCGATTTTGTTGAATCCTCGCTGCGCAAGGGCAATTCTGGTTCAGCACAAGAGGGGAAGATGTTCGAGGGCGAGCGTGAATTACTGGCACGCATTCTGTCCGAGGGCGACTTGTTATGGATTGCTCTGATGTTCTTTGGTGCAGGCCTACTACTGACGTTTACACCTTGCGTATTGCCCATGATCCCGATTCTTTCCTCAATCATTGCTGGTCAGGGGCAACAAGTAACGCCCATTAAGGCATTTAAACTCTCGGCCACTTATGTACTGGCGATGGCCACAACCTATGCATTATTCGGCATTGCTGTGGCGCAAGCCGGCGGCGCTTTGAGTGGCTACCTGCAGGCACCTGTTGTGTTATTTATGGTTGCTCTTCTGTTTATTGTCTTATCGTTGTCAATGTTTGGTATGTATGAACTACAGCTACCACAAGTGCTGCGTGATCGTTTGCAGACACTCAATGCT
>CAZLIR010000315.1:0-2369 GCA_964559635.1 uncultured Enterobacterales bacterium | reverse complement strand
TCAGTGCTAGTCCACAACAAATCATTAATGATGGCGCATCAGTACTGAGCGCTTGGGCATTAACACGTGAAGACAGCGACATATCTGTAAATGGATTCGCAATTGAGGTTGTGGTTCCTAATCTGGTTTCAATCATATCATCGATTCCTTCGATACTGGCGCAACCGCCGGCAAGTACCAGATGATCAACTTCACCATACTGACTGGATGAGTAGAAGAACTGTAGTGCACGACTTACCTGTTGCACGATACCCTCTTTGAAGGGTTCGAGCACTTCAGTAATGTAGTCGTCAGGTAAACCGCCCTGCTTTTTAGCCAGTCCAGCCTCTTCATAGGATAAACCATAACGTCGTTGAATCTCTTCGGTTAGCTGAGCACCGCCAAACACCTGCTCGCGGGTGTATATTGTACGGTTGTTTTGCAACACGCTCAGGCTGGTCATAGTCGAACCTATATCTAGCACCGCAAGAATTTGCTCTTCATCCTGACCAAAGGTTTCTGTGCCCAGCATCTCAAACACACGCTCCATGGCATATGCTTCGATATCTACTACTTTCGCAGTAACGCCAGCTATCTCGAGTGCATCGGAGCGGCTCTCGACATTTTCAGACCTGCTAGCGGCTAGAAGAACATCAACCTTATCGGGCGCTCTCTCGGATTCGCCCAACACTTCGAAATCCAATGACACCTCTTCGAGTGGATAAGGAATGTATTGATCTGCCTCAACCTCGATTTGCGTCTCAATCTCAGCTTCGCTGAAACTGGCATCGAGTTGAATGGTTTTTGTGATTACCGCGGAGCCGGCGACAGCTACAGCAGCATTTTTCAAACTTGAGCCGGAGCGTTTGATACAACGCTTGACTGCTTCGCCCACCATCTCAACATCTTTAATGTCTCGCTCGATGACGGCCTCAGGAGGGAGTGGTTCAACCGCGTAACTTTCCACTCGATAGCGATTACCTACTTGGCCAAGTTCAATCAACTTGACAGAGGTTGAGCTAATATCGAGCCCGATCAGCGGCTGTTTACGTTTCCCGAATAATTCAGATAGCATAGGATTTTTCCCTATCGACATCCATGAAATAAATCTATTTTATGTGAAACCACTTGAGATAGTACTCACAACTATAGGAAAAATCACCTGTTTTTTAATTTTTTTTATAGTTGAGAGAAAAAATATATAATCTTTAAGACAATATCCACACACTAAGTAATCTTTATATAGTTCAATGGCTAAGAAATATCTATTGCGGATGGTTAAAAATGCTATCCACTTAACACTTTTTACAATAATTGGCGCTTTTATGGTGTTTTTAGCCTGTTATTTGTATGTTGCACCGCAACTTCCCGCCGTTGAAACGCTCCGGGAGTACAAACTACAAACGCCAATGAGTGTGTATTCAGCGAACGGTGAGCTGATTGCCAATTTTGGCGAAAAGCGACGTATCCCACTGGCATTTGAAGAAATACCCGATGTTCTCAACCAGGCGTTGATTGCCACAGAAGATAAACGCTTTTATGATCATGGTGGCGTCGATGGTATTGGATTGCTTCGGGCCGTGTATGAATTGGTCACGACGGGCCAGATAGGGGGTGGCGGAAGTACCATCACGATGCAGTTAGCCCGAAACTTTTTCCTGTCATTCACGCAAACCTTCACACGCAAGACAAAAGAGATTTTCCTTAGTTGGAAAATTGAGCAGTCGCTGACCAAACAAGAGATACTGACTTTATATTGGAACAAAATTGATTTCAGTTACCGTGCTAACGGTATTGGCGCGGCGGCACAGGTTTATTATGGCAAGACGGTCGATCAGCTCACATTACCTCAGCTAGCAGTATTAGCAGGGATACCCAAGGGGCCAACAACACATAACCCGCTAGCCAATCCTGAGAAAGCGTTTAGTCGCAGAAATCATGTGCTGCGGCGTATGCTGCTTGAAAATTATATCGACGAGGCCACCTATGAGGAAGCGATTGCGACCCCTCTCACTGCTTCTTACCATGGTTCACGTATAACCGTCTCCGCACCCTATCTGGCAGAAATGGTGCGTAGTGAGATGGTACAACGCTTCGGTCGCGAGGATGCCTACACGGCTGGCTATAGGGTTTACACCACGCTGGACAGTGTTCTACAGGAAGCGGGCAGACAATCACTAAGGAAAGCGCTCGTCGCCTACGACCGCAGACATGGCTATCGTGGTGCAGAGCAATCATTTCCAGAGGTGGCTGAATTTGCGTTGGAACTAAATAGCCTTCTCAATTCAATGGCGGCTCCCCTTGCCGATGAAATCAGTACAGAGGACGTTGCAGATAGTGCAAACTCAGAAACCGATAATGATGATAAACCATTACCGCAGCATAACAAC
>CAZLIR010000314.1:0-2383 GCA_964559635.1 uncultured Enterobacterales bacterium | reverse complement strand
AGGTCTATGCTCCAACAGCCACACCTGATCGGGAGTGCTTTCATCACGCGCATCGGTGAAATCCTGCATCGCCTGCCAGACTTCAGCATAGTCACGCAGGCCTAGGTTAACCACTTCGAGGGTATTCATCAGAGTATTATTTTGACCCCGTCGACCGCATGAACCGACTGGTATACGGCATCCACCTGCGCCTTGGTCATAAAGGTCAGTGGAATGCTAATAGAATAGTAATTGCCTTTCCGACTTGGATTGATTACGGGGGCATAATCGCCCGGCAAATGTTGTTGGATGGCACTGATCACATCGGTATCAATACCCTCTTTAGCCACAGTCATGACCTTAAAGGTCATTTGACAGGGAAACTTCCAAACATCACTGGTGTCTTGTTGTGTCATCGAGTGTGCCTAATCGAATAAATCATCCATTTGTAGACTGATATAGTCGGTGAATTGTGACCACATTCCGCCCTCTTCGACTGTCTCGAGTGCGACAAGCGGGAGTTCCAATTGCACTTCACCGTCCAGCTCGAAGAATACGGTACCGACTGTTTGTCCCTTGTTGAGAGGCGCTTCAATCCGATCAGCCAATTCATAATTAGCCTTTAACTTGTTCTTGGAACCACGGGGCACGGTGATTAATACCGGCTCGCCCAGACCAAGCTTTAATTGTGGCTTATCGCCATACCAAACACGCTCAGTATGAATAACCTGACCCGGCTGAATCGGCTCGAAGGTCTCATAAAAACGGAAACCAAAATTGAGTAATTGCTTATTTTCCCGTTTGCGGCTCTGCTTACTGTCTGAGCCCATCACCACCGAAATAAGTCGCATGCTGCCTTCTGTCGCTGAGGCAATCAATGCATAACCACCGGCTTCGGTGTGACCGGTCTTGATGCCATCAACATTCAGGCTGCGATCCCACAGTAAGCTGTTGCGGTTGTATTGGGTGATATTGTTATAGGCAAATTCTTTTTCTTTGTTGACCTCATAATCATCCGGATAATCGCGGATCAATGCTTGCGACAGAAGTGCCATATCACGTGCTGTGGTCAGATGGTCCGGGTGACTCAAACCGTGCGAGTTTTCAAAATGCGTGCTGGTCATACCTAACCGCTTTGCAGTAGCGTTCATCAACTGCACAAAGGCATCTTCAGTGCCTGCCAGATGCTCGGCTACAGCGACACAGGCATCATTTCCGGAGGCGATCACAACACCACGCTTTAGTTCTCTGAGTGTGACCTCATCACCCACTTCGATGAACATTTTCGAAGAGTCAGGAAATTTCTTGGCCCAGGCATTTTCACTCACAACAACAATGTCATCATAACTAAAGCGACCAGAGGCCACTGCTTCAGATAACACATATGAGGTCATCATCTTAGTCAATGACGACGGCGCAATAAGCATGTCTGCATTTTTTTCAGCCAACACCTTGCCTGTATCGTGATCAACCAGAATGTAGGACTTGGCAGGCATTTCCGGCGCGCTCGGCACAATAGCCGTTACCGGAGAGGTCATCATCACAACTAGGGAAATGAAGAGAATAAACTGTAGCTTTAAATGCATTTGGACTGACTCGCTGTACTCGTATTGATTATGTAAATGGACCTAATTAAAAACCGCTGTAATCTATCAGAAATTGGCTTAAAACCCCAGAAAACACGCAAAAAAATGCTATTTACCGACCGGCACCACGCGGGCATCGCGATAATTAAGCTGTCTGAGTTCACCTAACCATTTTTCAATGACTGTTTGCTTCCTAAAAGGCCCGATCCTGACCCGATATAATGTGTTACCCGAGGTGGTTACTTCATTTATGACCACTGACTGGTTGAGTTGGTTCGCCACACGCTGTGCCAACTTTCGCGCACTGGCGCGTTCACCGAAGGCACCAATTTGGATCATCGCGCTACCTTGACCATCCGCCAAATGTGAACCTGTCAAAGCCTCTACTTCAACGCGCGCTGTGCCCGCCTTGACCATATCCAGTTTCTGGGCGGCAACATAGGATAGATCGATAATGCGTCCTTTGGCGAAGGGACCACGATCATTAACACGGACAATAATTGAGCGATTGTTTTTGAGGTTAGTCACTCGCACGTAAGTCGGCAATGGCAAACTCTTGTGCGCAGCGGTCATCTTATACATGTCATAAACTTCGCCATTTGAAGTTTTATTGCCATGAAATTTATAACCGTACCATGAGGCGATCCCCTGCTCCTTATAGCCAACCGCCGATGAGCGGACATAATATCGTTGACCATTGACGACATAGGATTTCGGGTTACCTGCCCGACTGCGCGGCTCATCCTTAGGAATGGCATTTGAGACATCTGAGACATCAACTTCATGGTCGGGACCGTAATCCTGTACTTCATAAGTAG
>CAZLIR010000313.1:0-2383 GCA_964559635.1 uncultured Enterobacterales bacterium | reverse complement strand
TAACATTTTATCAAACAAAAAAACGTTTAAAAACAGTACTCTGGACACATATTCGCAGTTGGCATCAAAACTGCTTAGCCCAAATTATTAGGTAAAACGAATAATAGATTATTGGGTAGCAAAAAATGAATAGACCAACATGGGCACATTTAAGAGAAGTTAGAACATTCAATATGCGTATTTTAGTAGTAATTTTAGCAAGTATATTATTCAGTGTAACGCTGACCGGATGTGGTGAAGCAAAGTCTCACGCCACTGAAGAGAAGGCAGTAGTACTGGTTCCTGTTCAAGCCAATCAAGTAGCCGTCGGCTCAATCGATGCCGCGTATGGCTCTACAGCAGTTCTGGAAGCTGCTGAAGAAGCTAATGTCGCAGCTCGACAGACCGGTATCGTTACAGACATTCTTGTTGAAGAGGGTGATTTCGTAGAGCAAGGTCAAATACTAGCGCAACTAGAGACTGAGCAATTGCAACTACGCCTGCTTCAGGCTCAGGCCAATCTGAAACAGCTTGCTAATGAAATGAAGCGTATGGCAAGTATGCATAAGCAAAATATGATTAGTGCTGATGCTTACGAGCGTGTTCAGTTTGAATACGAAGCGCAAAAAGCCCGTACTGAGCTAGCTCAGTTAAATCTTGAGCATGCCACAATTCGTGCCCCTATCAGTGGTGTCATCGCCAATCGCTATATCAAGGTTGGCAACATGATGAAGATCAATGATGAAGCATTCAAAATCACTGATATGTCTGAATTGCACGCTGTCGTTCATTTACCAGAGTCTGAGAAAGCTGAATTAAAAGCAGGTCAGACAGCATTTGTTCAGGTAGCGAGTCGTGAAGCGCCGTATCAGGGACATATTGAACGAATTAGTCCGGTTGTTGACCGTGGTACCGGAACAATCCGCGTCACAGTATCTCTCTCTGGATTAGAAGAGGGGCTTCGTCCTGGCATGTTCGGTCGCGTAGGCATTATCTACGATACACACGAAAATACATTGCTGGTTCCCAAAGAAGCACTGGTGACCGAGGATAGTGATGCCTTTGTATTCATTGTAGAAGAGGGCGTCGCGCACAAGAAAATGGTTGAAACTGGTTTTGTTAACACAAATTCCATTGAAATTATCTCTGGTGTGAAGGCAAATGACTTAGTCATTACCATGGGCCAGCGTAACCTGAAAGATCAAACCCAAGTCGAAATAATCGAGGCGGTTGCACAACTTTAGACATTACCTTTAAGACGATCTGTCATGCTCCACTCCTCCCCCCGGGTTGTGGAGCTTTTTTTTGCCTGACAAAAATAGGCAATGTTATATTAGTGCAAACCTAAGTCATTCGAGATCACACATGTCGGAGTTGCTTGATTCACTCAGTACGGAAGTCCGTTCGATTGGCGACTTGATATTGCCATACTTTGCAAATGTTGCCCCTGATGTTAAGGCAGATGGCAGCTGGCTCACAAAGGCAGATAAGTTGTCGCATCATAGACTGTTAGAAGCATTACCAAAGTTATACGATTTGCCTGTTCTGAGTGAGGAGACTGATAAACTACACCAGCAACAAATTATCACTGACAGTCAGGAGGGCTACTGGTGTGTCGACCCACTGGATGGCACATCAAATTTCACTCAGGGGATCAATTACTGGTGCATCAGTGTCGGTTTGGTGGTATCCGGTGAAGTAAGATTAGCAGTCGTGTACGATCCTCATCGTGGCGAGTTATTCTCGACTGAGGCTGCGCAGCCTACAAAACTCAATGGCAAAACACTTGTCACGTCGCCTAACAATGCTCTTGCAGAGGCGACAGTAATGATGGATCTGAAACGCATTCCAACAAATTTGGTTAATCGTCTTATGACCGATCATCCATACCGTTCTCATCGTTGCTTCGGTGCCAGTGCATTAGATTTTTGCTGGCTTGCGGCAAATCGCTGTCAACTCTATTTGCACGGTCAACAACAGTTATGGGACTGTGTAGCTGGCAATAAGATTTTGCAAAATGCTGGTGGCGCCTCAGCGACATTTACCGGGGCTAATGTCTTTCAGAATGATTTGGAACCCAAGTCAGTTATTGCGGCATCTAATCCACAACTGATGCAACATTGGCAAAATTACTTTGCCACGATTTATTCGACGTAAAATGCTGTATAGTCAGCATAAATCCTCAAACAAAACGAATACCTTGCAGATCAATAAACCCATAAAAGCATTATTAATCGATTTAGATGGCACCATCGCCGATTCTGCGCCTGACTTAACGGCAGCATTGAATATCAGTCTGAAAAGCCTAGGCCTGCCGCAGTACTCATTATCTGAAACACGACAATGGATTGGTAACGGCTTGGATCAACTACTCAATCGCGCCATTACCAACGATTTCCATGGC
>CAZLIR010000312.1:0-2387 GCA_964559635.1 uncultured Enterobacterales bacterium | reverse complement strand
GGTAGGATGGCATGGCGAGTGATTTCAGGAACGATGCGCCCTCTAAGGCTAACAGAACCCCCAAATTTGACTTACCAAAGGCATACACAAACTGGGCGATGAAAAACATGATGACCAAATAATAGGCCATTTGGTGCATGGCCTTGGTCATGCCCTCAATCATATCCTTTGAGCTTTTTACTGTGCCTGCGAAGATGCCGTAGACAATGCCAGGGATCAGGAACATAAAGAAAATCAGTGCGACAATGGATTTCATCAAGGGGGCATCACCCGTGCCAAGAGCGCCATCGGGTGCACGCCAAGCAGAATCTTCGGGTAAGGCGGTCACAACCAGTATTACCACGAATAGTAGGAATGCAACACCGGAAGCGCGTAGTCCACGGCGTTCGTTATCACCCAGTGTTTCCATTTTTGGTAAATCATCTTCATCGCCATCAACCGCAGTTTTAGCTAGTCTTGGCTCGATAATTTTGTCAGTGATGTACCAACCAAAGGCAATAATCACCAGCGATGAAGCGGTCGTGAAGAAGTAGTTATTAAGCGGGTTAAGCACCAAATCACTATTGAGTAGATTGGCACCCGTTTGCGTCAGTCCGGCTAACATGGGGTCGAGCGAGGAGGGGACAAAATTCGCCGAAAATCCACCAGAAACACCGGCAAAGGCAGCGGCAATACCCGCCAAAGGGTGCCGACCTGCGGTGTAGAAGATAACTCCACCGAGCGGAATAACCAGTACGTAACCGGCATCAACGGCAGAGTGGCTAACGATACCAACCATGATCACCATCGGTGTCAGCAACCACTTGGCGGTGACACTCAGTAGCGCTTTAAGGCCAGCATTGATAAATCCGGTATGCTCTGCGACACCAATACCAAACATGGCGACCAGTACCACACCTACAGGATGAAAGTGACTAAAGTTGGTCACTACATCGGAAAAGAACTGCGTCAGTGCTGCCCCTGTGAGCAGATTATTAATGACCAATGGTGCCTGAGTTTTCGGGTCTATCACATCAAATGTGAAGTATGAAAGTATCCAGGATAAGCCCCAAACGATGAAAAGTAGGGCGACAAATAAGATGGCAGGATCCGGTAATTTGTTACCGATCCGTTCAACCGCTTCGAGAAAGCGATTATCACCTGAGTTTTGTTGTGTTTGTTCTACACTCATGTTGATCTCCTCTAAGTTACAGAGGAGTATAAAGAATGACCCTCACTCGAATCAACGTAAACTGATGTTAATGCACGAATGAGGGTGTACTGAGTAGCAATTAACCCAGGCGGACAGCCGTTCCACTGACAGAGACCATTAACATGCTGCCGGTTTTGCCAATCACTTCATAATCGATATCAACACCGATGATCCCATCAGCTCCCAGGCGATGCGCTTCAGCCTCCATTTCATCAAAAGCTACTTGACGCGCCTTACCCATCTCAGCCTCATAGGCACCTGAGCGACCGCCGACAATGTCGCTGATCGAACTAATAATGTCTTTAAATACATTGGCGCCCATAATGGCTTCGCCAACGACGATACCCATATACTCTGATACCTCATGTCCTTGGAGTGTTGAGGTCGTTGTCATGATCATACTGATTCTCCTAATACGATAGTTAGTAATGTGAAATGTGATGTGAAGGTTTTTTATTTTCCGTAGCGCGTTAAACCAACATAGGATTGCGCGTTTATGCAGAAAAAGACTGAGTCAGGCCGGTTGGGGTCCTGTCGCTCTGGATTGTGTTTGGCGCCTAACTTTTTCACGGCAGCAATTGAGCGATGATTGTCTTTACCGATACAGAACTCGACCGTGTCAAAAGTTTTAAAGGCAAAGTACAGCATCAGATGCTTGAGCTCGGCATTGAATTTACCTCCCCAATAGTCCTTGCTGAGGAAGGTCCAGCCGATTTCGACACGGTTATTATCATAATCAGGGGCATTGTAGCGTGATGAACCGATAACTTTATTACTGTCCTTGAGTTCAATCCGGTAGGCCATATTCGATTCCAATCCACCCATGAAAAAAGCTCTGAATACGGGCTCTTGATAGCGATCACTGGCTGGGTGCAATGCCCAAATTTCAGGATCTGATGCGGCGCTGTAAAGGGCGTCAAAATCAGATTCTTTGAGGGGTGACAAACGCAGGGTCTCTCCCTCAAGAATGATGGATGTATCAAAAGGTGGCGTTTTAATTAAGCCCTGCTCGACATGAGGTTGGCGGCGCATGACCACTCGGTCAATACCGGGACTGAAACCATCTGGTTGCAGCAATGTAATCACAAATCCAAAGCGTTGGTAAAAGCCCTGCGTATGTTGTGATGTATCGATTTGTATAGGAACATCAGAATATCGCTCGCTGATCGCCGCAAGTCGCTGTTGAGTTAAAAAC
>CAZLIR010000311.1:0-2390 GCA_964559635.1 uncultured Enterobacterales bacterium | reverse complement strand
GATAGAAACTATCGTCCCCGTGCCTACGGCTTTGATTTTCAGGTCAAACTTCTGAAAAGCCAAAACATCCCTTCATTGGTAGAAATGGGCCGCCACGATATCGGTTTCGCAGGTCTGGATTGGATTCAAGAGCGTCATTGTGATGTCGAGATACTCAAAGACTTAAACTTCGACCCGGTACGCATTGTCGCCTGTATTCCTGAGAGCTGGGATTGGGAAGAAGTGAAGAGTCGTCCCGTGATTGTCGCCTCTGAGTACAAGAGCATTAGCGAGGAGTATCTCAAACGTAATGGCTTCAACTACCAACTGTTACGTAGCTATGGTGCAACTGAGGTATTCCCGCCTGAAGATGCTGACATGATCATTGATAACACCTCCACGGGTACCACAATCGTCGCTAATGACTTGAAGATTGTTGATACCGTCATGACCAGTAGCACACAATTTATTGCCAACAAAGAGGTCATGAAAGATCCCGGTAAGCGCAAAGACATTGAAGACTTACTCACCCTGATGCAGTCAGTACTCAACGGACGCGAGCGCGTGCTGCTCGAGATGAACTGCGCCAATGACCAGATTGAGCAAATTGTGTCACTGCTTCCGGCCATGCGAAACCCTACCGTTGCCAAGCTTTACAACGAAAATGGCTTTGCGATAAAGGCGGCTGTGAAGAAATCTGAAATTCGCGAATTGATCCCTCAGTTATTGGCTGCTGGAGCGACTGATATTCTGGAAACGGGCATAAGGAAAGCGATTTAATATGTCTGATCCACTACGACTCCACTTCAATGAGCGTCCGGATTGTCTGACGCAAATTGATAAGGACATGCCGTTCGACCAGACGCTCTGGCGCTATCCGGACAGGCTCCCTTTGGAGCAGGCCCTCGCTGAGATTAATCAGGTCAAACCCAATCAAGTTCTGGCCACAAATGGTGGTGACGAAGCGATTATGATCCTCATGCGCATACTGAATGAAGGCGCTGATATGATCCTGCCACTGCCGGCATTCTCGCAGTACACCTGGGGTATCGAGAGCTGGCAGTTAGCGCCGACGATTCTCGAGGCTAACACTGATTTGGGGATTGATCAGGCCGGTGTACTCGCCGCGATTAAAACGTACCCAATGGCAGAGCAACAGCTGACGAAGCCGGCCGCTGTGGTTATATTAACCAGTCCAAATAACCCCACTGGCGAGCAATTAACTAACGATTTTATCAAAGCCACGCTAGAAGCAGCCGCAACGCGTAATGTGTGGATTTTCTTAGATGAAGCCTACATTGAATTTAGTCAATATGGCTCTGATAGTGCTCAGTGGTTAACCGATTACCCACACCTAATCGTATTAAAAACACTTTCAAAAGCATACGGACTGGCGGGTATACGCTTAGGGTATATTCTTGGTAATGCTGAGGTGATCGCTGAATTTACTACCCGCTGTGCACCCTTTAATTTGCCCACACCATCCATTGCAATTGCGCAACAGGCTCTCGCGCCAGAAATCCGCGTAGAAGTCGAGGGCTACTGCCAAGTGATTCAAGCCAATCGCGCCGAACTATATAACTGGCTATCGGATAACGATATTCCAGTGATTAATGGTGAGGCAAACTTCTTAATTCTGCCGCTAGGCGAAGCACGTGCCAAACTCGTCAGTCGTTTCTTAGCACGGAATAACATTTTAGTACGTCAGTTTGGTGGTGATTTAAGTCACTGTGTCCGGATCACCATCCCGTTTAATATGAACTCTCTGATGAGTCTGCTTAAGCAGGTGTTTACGCCGGAGTTGATCTGCCTGGATATGGATGGTGTGCTCATAGATACCTCCGATAGTTATGACACCACAATTAAAGCCGTGGTCCAGCAATACAGCGGTCAAGAGATTGCCTTTGACGATATTCAAACCAAGCGCAACTCCGGAGGTTTCAATAACGACTGGGTACTCACCAAAGCCTTGTTAGATGATATGGGTATTGAGCGCACGCTTGAAGAAGTTACCGATACATTTCAGGAACTCTACATTGGCACCTACTCTGCCAATGAGGAGCCACTGTTAAGGTCCGAATTTGCCCAGATGATGGTACAATCCACGGCGCCAAAATTTGCCATAGTGACTGGTCGGCCGCTCAAGGAAGCCCAGACTGGCCAGAGTAAGGTGGGATTAGCAGCGCTTGATGTCATTAGCATGGATTGTGCGCCAGCTAAACCGGCACCTGATGGCATTATCAGACTGCAAGGCCAGTACGGCAAAACCAGCTGGATGTGTGGTGACAATCCGGATGATATTCAGGCAGCACAGGGTTCCGGCTCGGTTGCGATTGGTGTCAGAGCAGATGATCAACAGGCCCTCTACGATGCCGGGGCCGATTTAGTGGTGGCATCGATTAATGAATTGG
>CAZLIR010000310.1:0-2398 GCA_964559635.1 uncultured Enterobacterales bacterium | reverse complement strand
TTTCCTCAATGACTTCTTCTGCTGGTGGCTCCGAGGCGACAAATATCTCTTTGCAACTGCCACACCTGACCCGCCCCTGCGCAATAGCGAGTTGCTCTTCTGTCACCATAAAGGCCGTATCGCAATGTGGACAACGAGTATATTGAGCCATTATTTCTTAGTTCCTGTCAGGAGAACCCAATCTTCTAAAATAGTCGGTTGATCGAAATCGATCGTCTTTTGATAGGCAGTTTTTACACTACCTATCTGTGATTCTAAAATACCCGACATCGCAATCCAACCACCGGGGCGAATTAGTTCTGATATTTCAATGGATAAATGCTTCAGTGTCTCGGCCAATATATTAGCGACAACACCGTCACATGGTTGAGTATGAAAGTCATCTGAGTGGAAAACTGGGAATTGATTCTCAGAAACACCATTTCGCTCGGCATTATCGCGACTAGCAATGACCGCTTGAGGGTCGTGATCAGTTCCGATGGCTTTAGTGGCACCCAATTTGACCGCAGCAATCGCTAGTATTCCAGAACCGCAGCCAAAATCGACAATTTCCTCGCCACCCTGAACTTTCTTTTCAAGATATTCCAAGCACAATGCGGTGGTGGGGTGAGTCCCTGAACCAAAGGCGAGGCCAGGATCAAGCATGATGTTGATGGCATCTGGATTAGGAGGCTCTGCATTAGTTGGGCAAATCCACAGCGATTCACCAAACTGCATGGGATGATAGTTATCCATCCAGGCTCTGACCCAGTCTTTATCCTCTAAAACTTCCCAGTGACTGGAACGCACGTCCTGCCAAACAGGTAATTTTGACAGCACACCCTCAATCTCACGACTATTCGCATCCGCTTGATAGAGGGCGATTAGGATTAAGTCATCCCAAAGCCGTATCTCTCCGGGATCTGGTTCAAGCACCGGTCGGTTGGCTGCGTCTTGATAGGTAATCGACACCGCACCGGAATCCAGCAGCAGCGCTTCAAGGGGCTCAGATACTTGCCCCTTGATCGTCAGTCGCCACTGTATCCAGTTCATTAGTCGTCAGACTGGTTGGCTAATTTCTCTTCGAGGTAATGAATGTTCGTACCACCTCGGTGGAAATTCTTATCCGCGATAATATTTCGTTGTAGTGGAATGTTGGTTTTAATCCCATCAATAACCACTTCATCGAGTGCCATTTGCATACGCGCAATCGCCACATCGCGATTCTCGCCGTAGGTAATTAATTTACCAATCATTGAATCGTAATAAGGTGGCACCTTATAGCCCGTATAGATGTGGGAATCCAATCGTACCCCCGGTCCACCTGGCGCATGGTATCGGTTAATGGTTCCGGGTGAAGGAATGAACGTATCTGGATCCTCGGCATTAATACGACATTCAATCGAGTGACCACGCAATTGGATATCGCTCTGCTTGAAAGACAGTGGTTGTCCTTCGGCTATACGTAACTGCTCCTTGATGATATCGACCCCTGAGATTAACTCAGACACCGGATGCTCAACCTGAACGCGGGTGTTCATTTCAATGAAATAGAATTCACCCTTTTCGTATAGGAACTCAAATGTACCGGCACCACGATAACCAATTTCTTGGCAGGCTCGCACACAACGCTCACCAATATTATTACGAAGCTCTTGTGTGATGCCCGGTGCTGGCGCCTCTTCAACCACCTTCTGATGACGACGCTGCATGGAGCAATCGCGCTCACCCAGATGGACGGCATTGCCGTGAGTATCACTTAGAACCTGAATTTCAATATGGCGTGGGTTCTCCAGGAACTTCTCCATGTAGACCACATCATTGTTAAAGGCAGCTCGCGCTTCGGCTTTCGTCAACTCAATCGATTTGAGTAACTTACTCTCCTCATAAACCACACGCATACCTCGACCGCCGCCACCACCGGAGGCTTTAATAATCACCGGGTAAGCAATCCGCTTGGCAATCGCTAAATTTTCTTTGTCGTCTGTGCCCAGTGGTCCATCTGAACCTGGCACACAGGGAACGCCAGCTTTCTTCATGGCGTTAATTGCTGAAACCTTGTCACCCATCAGATTAATGGTTTCTGCACGCGGACCAATAAAGATAAAGCCGCTCTTTTCTACCTTCTCAGAGAAGTCAGCACTCTCGGCTAGGAAACCATAACCCGGGTGAATCGCAACCGAGTCAGTAATTTCAGCCGCAGAAATAAGTGCGGGAATGTTGAGGTAGCTGTCCATTGCCGATGGCGGTCCAATACAAATAGACTCATCCGCCAGTCGAACATGCATCAAATTTTCATCGGCGGTCGAGTGCACAGCAACTGTTTTGATGCCTAACTCATGGCAGGCACGCAAAATGCGCAGAGCGATCTCACCCCGATTGGCAATTAGTACCTTGTCTAACATGACAGTCTCCTAAT
>CAZLIR010000309.1:0-2398 GCA_964559635.1 uncultured Enterobacterales bacterium | reverse complement strand
AACGGTACTGGTATGCACGTTCACCAATCAATCAGCAAAAATGGCGAAAACATCTTTGCGGGTAACGGCTATGCTGGTCTTTCTGAAACAGCTTTATACTACATCGGCGGTATCATTAAGCACGCACGTGCACTGAACGCCTTCACTAACGCTTCGACTAATAGTTACAAGCGTCTAGTTCCTGGTTTTGAAGCACCTGTTATGTTGGCTTACTCAGCACGTAACCGTTCTGCTTCGATTCGTATCCCTCACGTAAGCAACGACAAAGGTCGTCGTATTGAGGTACGTTTCCCAGACCCAACTGGTAACCCTTACCTAGCATTCTCAGCAATGATGATGGCTGGTCTTGACGGTATCCAAAACAAGATTCACCCTGGTGATTCAATGGACAAGGACCTTTATGACCTACCTGCTGAAGAAGCAGCTAACATTCCTACAGTGGCAAGCTCACTAGAAATGGCATTAGACGCGTTAGACGCGGATCGCGACTTCCTAAAAGAAGGCGGCGTATTCTCTGACGACATGATTGATGCTTACATTGAGCTGAAGCGTGAGGAAGTAGAGCGTTTGAACATGACCACTCATCCGGTCGAGTTCGACTTATACTATAGTGTGTGATCTGGCGGTTTCATCACTATAGCGCCCATGCCCGGCTTCGGCCGGGCTTTTTTATGCCCGTAGCTCAACGAATCCTTCACTAATGCGTCTGTTCGTTGATAGCTTCACTACTCTTCGTTATTGCTACTTGGCTTAGCGCCACTAAGCCGGCGTAACAATGCCTCGATCACTAAATCTCTCAACTTCACATCCATCATCATTGAAGGATTAGTTAAGCTACATTGAAACAATTCCTCGCACCCATATACCTATATATAAGATAGGTGTTCTATTGGTTGTTAAGAACTAAACAACATTGCACGAGTCTAAATTACTGAGTAAAGTAACCTTATCGATTGGTTAGAGTTGGTTGGTTAGGAGTTATTCCATGAATCGCTGGTCTTATGTCATTGTATGTTTCGCGTTGCTGTGTATTCCTGCGACTCAGTCATATGCTGAGGAGCAAAAGGAAGACAAGGCCGAGTCTGAAAAGTCTGAGGCGAAGAAGGACGACAAAAAATCAAATAAGATTTATGCCATTAAGGATCGCTACGGCAATGTCATTGGCTACACCGATGATGCGCAAAAGGGGAGCGAGGAAATCGCCATTAAAAAGAGTACTGACTACACGCCTCCTGAGGCGGTCACGGTCTGGACTAAAGTAACCCCTAAAGTGGTTGAGGAATCACAACCTTATCAGAATTTTGCCATAGCCAGTCCGGCCAATGATGCCACGGTGCGTGATAATCAGGGTAATATTCAAATTGCATTGGATATTCGTCCGGCACTGCAACCCGGACACAAGGTACAAATCCTGATTGATGGTCAGGTGATATCGGAATCTCGCGGTGTGATCACAACGGCATCGAATGTCGATCGCGGAACGCATAGCATCACAGCGAAAATAGTTGGTGCGAAGAATAAAGTGATCAAAACCACGGCACCTGTCACCGTTCATCTCCACAGAGCAACCGCCGGACGTTAATTTTCTGCACCATTCGGGTGCGAATGCACCACTAAACCATTATAATAGCCTAATGGTAGATGCTCATTTAAATAGTCTTGATGTGCTGCGGTTTCTGTCCGTGGCTGTGCTCGTGGTCGATGCTAAAGGCTCTATTCATTTCGGGAATGCTGCGGCAGAGGAATTTCTCCGTCTGTCTGAGCGGCAACTGGTCGGTATGAATATCAGCGAGATCATGATTGATGGCGATCTCAGTCAGGCGCGCATTAATGAGGTACTCGGCGCCACTAATCGCTTTTATCAACGGGGTGCCAAGCTATTACCCCTGCATCGTGAATGGATAATGGCCGACCTCAGCCTTAACAGTATTACCTCGGATGACACTGAATATGTGCTGATTGAAATTCATCTGGATGATCGGCATCAACATTCCGATAGCAATGAATATAGCCAACAGCTGGCGGCCAATGCCCTGATCCGTGGCCTGGGACATGAAATTAAGAACCCGCTCGGCGGTTTACGCGGTGCTGCACAGTTACTGGATATGGAGCTTAATGATCCGTCACTGCAAGAATACACCGCAGTAATCATTAAGGAGTCTGACCGTCTCACCTCGCTGGTCGATCGTATGATGGCGCCGCATAAAACCGGTAAGAAGTCATTGCGTAACCTTCATCAGCCCATTGAAGCGGCCATGAAGCTGGTTCAAATCGAGGCCGGCGATGGCGTTATTATCAATCGTAACTATGACCCAAGTATTCCTGATTTTGCGATGTATCCCGATTCGTTACAGCAGGCATTCCTGAACCTGATGATTAATGCTGTACAGGCAATGGA
>CAZLIR010000308.1:0-2407 GCA_964559635.1 uncultured Enterobacterales bacterium | reverse complement strand
CACTTATCTGGATGTCAGTAGCGAAGGTTTAATCGACCTTGATACTCTGAAAGCGACGATTCGACCTGAAACAGTGTTGATGTCTATCATGCATGTTAATAACGAGATTGGTGTTATTCAGGATATCGAAGCGATTGGTAATTTGTGTCGTGAAAACAAAATTATTTTCCATGTTGATGCAGCCCAGAGCGCAGGCAAGCTAGCGATTGATTTAGCTAATCTGCCGGTTGACCTGATGTCATTCTCAGCCCATAAAATATATGGTCCCAAAGGCATCGGTGCACTATATGTACAACGCAAGCCGCGCATTCGATTAGAAGCCCAGATGCATGGTGGTGGGCACGAGCGTGGTATGCGCTCCGGCACGCTGGCTACACACCAGATAGTCGGCATGGGTGAAGCATTTAGAGTGGCCCAGGAGCAAATGCAGGATGAGCAACTCCGCATCGCTAAACTTCGTGAGCGACTGCTTGCAGGCTTGGCGGACATGGAAGAGGTTCATATCAATGGCAGCGAGACACAGCAGTATCCGGGTATCTGTAACATCAGCTTTAACTTCGTTGAAGGTGAGTCTTTGATGATGGCTCTGAAAGATTTGGCGGTATCATCTGGCTCAGCCTGTACCTCTGCCAGTCTGGAACCATCCTATGTATTGCGAGCGCTAGGACTGCCGGATGAGTTAGCTCATAGCTCAATCCGCTTCTCAATTGGCCGTTTCACGACCGAAGAAGAAATAGATTATGCAATTGCCGGTGTGACTAAGGCAATTGACCGTTTAAGAGAATTATCACCACTTTGGGACATGTACAAAGAGGGTATCGATTTATCGACAGTCGAATGGACTGCGCATTAATAAAGGTTTAGGAGAAAAACACAATGGCATACAGTGATAAGGTCATCGATCATTACGAAAACCCTCGTAACGTCGGGACATTAGAAGATAATGAAGAGGGCGTTGTTGGCACCGGAATGGTTGGCGCACCGGCCTGTGGTGATGTTATGAAGTTGCAAATTCGTGTCGATAACGACGGAATTATCGAAGATGCGAAATTCAAAACCTATGGCTGTGGCTCAGCGATTGCCTCGAGCTCGCTTGTCACTGAGTGGGTTAAAGGAAAATCAATTGATGAAGCGGCTGCACTGAAGAATACTGAAATTGCAGAAGAATTATGTCTGCCACCGGTCAAGATCCATTGCTCAGTATTGGCTGAGGATGCGATTAAAGCGGCGGTATCAGACTATCGCAAGAAAATGGCGAGCGACGAAGACTAATATCATGGCTATTTCACTATCACCATCTGCTTTAGACCGAGTAAAGCATTTTATCGACAACCGAGGTAAAGGTGTGGGTATTCGTTTAGGTGTTACCACCACAGGCTGCTCAGGTTTAGCCTACCTCATAGAATTTGTCGACGAATTGAATCCGGATGATAGCGTCTTCGAGCAGGATGGTGTTTCTGTGATCGTCGATCAGAAAAGTCTGGTGTATCTCGATGGTACAGAGGTTGATTTTGTGCGCGAAGGTCTAAACGAGGGCTTCGAATTTAAAAACCCGAATCAAAAGGGTGAATGCGGTTGTGGCGAGAGTTTCACAGTCTGAAATCCTTGATATCTGAGAATTCGCGATGGCCGCCGAAAATTACTTCCAAGCGTTTGGTATTGAACCAAGTTATCAGATCAATCTGCGCGAACTGAAAAAAGCGTACCGTGATAAACAACAACAGTCTCACCCTGACCGCTTTGCTCATCATGATGCCAGTGTTCAACGGCAGGCTGTGCAAGCAACAGCACTCAATAATGAAATGTTTCAGACTCTGTCATCGGCAGTTAAGCGTGGCCATTACTTACTTGGGCTGAACGGCGTTGATTTTGATATTGAAAGCTATACTGTGACCGATACTGAAATGCTCACAAATCAGTTGAATTATCGTGATCAACTTAATGATTTTAAACAACAAAAAGACTTTTCAAGCTTAATGAACTTGCTCGATGCTGTGACAGAGAAGCAGCGCACAATAGAAACGCAGTTGGCATCGTTATTTGGCGAAAATACCACTGGTAATGCAGAGCAGATCAAAGCAAGTCTATGTGAATTACAGTTCTTCAACAAACTGGCTAGCGAAATCGAATTGGTTGAAGAGCATTTAATGGACTAGTAAGTCAGGATAGCCATGGCCTTATTACAAATTGCAGAACCCGGACAGACTCAAAAGCCACATCAGCGTAAAGTGGCTGTGGGGATCGATCTGGGGACTACGCACTCACTGGTAGCCACGGTCCGTAGTGGTGAGGCCCAGATTATTCCGGCAAGCACCGGTGAGCGACTGTTAGAAAGCGTCGTTTACTATCCCAAGGTCGGCCAACCCCATGTCGGTGCTTCAGCGGTCGCTCACGCAACCGACGATAC
>CAZLIR010000307.1:0-2490 GCA_964559635.1 uncultured Enterobacterales bacterium | reverse complement strand
CAGCAGTCCGTACTGATTAGGGTCCTCACCATAAGGAACCTTCTGACTCGCAGAAACATACGGCAGTTCAGTAACCTTAGCAAAAGAAGGATTGGCTGCTGTGGTGGGATACTCTGTTTTTGCCCAAGCTGAATTATCTGCGCATAAGAATAATGCACAGATGGTCAAGAGTAGGTTTTGGACATTTCTCATATATTAATTGAGCCTGAGTATTGGTTACTTTCGCTTACGCATAATTGGCGTTTACAAAATCCCAATTTACCAGATTCCAGAATGCATCGACATAGGCAGGGCGAGCATTACGGTAATCGACATAGTAGGCGTGCTCCCATACGTCACAGGTGAGAAGTGGTGTGACCCCATCGGTCAGAGGACAGCCGGCATTAGATGTTTTTACGATCGCTAACTCGCCTGCAGAATTCTTAACTAACCATGTCCAACCCGAACCAAAATTAGTGATGCATGCGTCAGTGTAAGCTTTTTTAAACTCTGCAAAAGAACCAAAAGCACTCTCTATCGCATCGGCGATGGCACCTGTCGCTGCACCACCGCCATTGGGTGATAAGCAGTTCCAGTAAAACGTATGATTCCAAACCTGTGCAGCATTGTTGAAAACTCCACCGTCTGAGTTCATGACTATCTCTTCCAAACTCATATCAGCCATGTCTGTATCTGCGATCATGTTATTAAGATTCACGACATAAGCATTGTGGTGCTTGCCGTAGTGATAATCTAGCGTTTCTTCTGAAATATGTGGCGCCAAAGCATCCTTAGCGTAAGGAAGTTGTGGAAGTTCAAATGCCATGTTGTTCTCCATTTATGATAAGAAATTAAATATATTTGCACGCTAAAGTAGGGTTAAATAGCTCTAAATTCAAGTTGATTTGTCTGACAAATATTTACGTAAGATACCGAATAATGGTGCAAGCAACACCGCCATTGCTAAACATTGTTTGCATGAACTCGACTCAGGCATAATAGACAAGTTCACACATAAAGAGAAAATTACTATGACTCGTAAATCGGTCTGTTGGATAACCGGTGCATCTTCAGGAATTGGCGCCGCAATAGCACATAACATGGCGACTAAAAATTATCGTCTGATACTCTCCGCTCGTAATGTCGCAAAACTCGATGAGGTAGCTCAGCAGTGTATTGCAGCAGGTGCTGCAAGTGAGGATATAAAGGTATTACCACTGGATGTAACTGACATGCCTGCAATGGCTTCAGTCGTGACAGAGGCTAACGCCATGTTTGGACAGATTGACCTGCTCATAAATAATGCCGGTGTTTCACAACGTTCACTCTGCGTCGATACTGAAATGGCAACCTATCGAAGACTTTTTGAAGTTGATGTGTTTGGACAAATTGCTCTAACTCAGGCGGTCCTGCCATTGATGCTTCAACAAGGTCACGGACACATTGCTGTGACAGCGTCTGTCGCCGGAAAAATCGGCGTTGATCAACGAACCGGATACTGTGCAGCGAAGCACGCAATGATGGGATTCTTTGATGCCCTTCGCGCAGAAGTCACACAAAAGAATATTTCAGTGAGCACCATCGTGCCGGGATATATTAAGACAGATATTGCAAAAAACGCACTCAGAGGCGATGGCTCAACATTTGCCAGAACCGATAAGGATGTCGCTAATGGCATGCCTGCTGATAAGGCGGCTGAAGTGATTGTGCGTGGTCTTGAGAAACGAAAAATAGAAATTAATGTTGGTGAGGGTATCGAGATGTTCGGTTTGTATCTGAAGCGTTTCTTTCCTTCAATTCTATTCAAAATGGTGGCCAATCGTGCCAAGCAATATTGATGCATTATTTTCGACTCGTTCTTCTTGCCCCCATTCTATTGCTACAGGGGATTTTAGTCAGAAAAAGGACGCCCCTTCTACCAGAGCCAGCGGGTGCTCGCAAAGGTGAGATAGGTGAAGGTAAACCATTAAGGCTTCTGATTCTAGGGGACTCATCGGGTGCTGGTGTGGGCGTGGAGCATCAAAAGGATGCCCTACTTGGAAGACTCAAAGAGCACTTGTCAGGTGATTATAAACTGACCTATCAGTTAATCGCCAAAACAGGCACAACGACGCAATCAACACTGGATTATTTAACGCAGTCGAGCCAAAAATTAGCGCAATTCGACGTTGTTGTTATTTCATTGGGGGTGAATGACATCACCTCTGGTGTAGCACTTGGTAAATGGTTATCGTATCAGCACAAACTACGGGAGTATCTGACCAAGCAACTCGGAGCTCAACACATTATCTGCTCAGGGATGCCACCGATGGATAGTTTTCCTGCCCTCCCCCAACCACTGAGATGGTTTCTGGGACTTAGAGCCAAAGAGTTTGACGAACACTTACAACATGCAATTGCGCCATTTGCACATCTTCATTATATCTTTCTCAGAGTATCCGATGATCCAAGTCTCATGGCGAGTGATGGCTTTCATCCCGGTAAAGGGGTTTATGCCATGTGGGCTGAGGC
>CAZLIR010000306.1:0-2491 GCA_964559635.1 uncultured Enterobacterales bacterium | reverse complement strand
GAATACGTTGTGGATCGAAATTCCCTTTACCCCAAATGACGAGCTCATAGGTTTTACCAGATACCTCAAACTCGTAGTAGTCATGAAAGCCAGTCTCAATAGGTGATGAAGCTAAAATGTGATAGTTGTCTGCTTTAAAAGCGTGTCGTCCTATTGCGGTCATTCCCGAGCGTGAGCGCCAACCCTGAGGAACTTTCAGATCGATCTCTAGCGGATTATCAATAAACGCCGCTGAATACATGAAGGTTGCCACGCCATCAAGATAGGCATGCGTGTCGTCTATGTGGCGAGTGCGAAGCTCCAACTGGTTAGCATACAGCTGATAGGTAACGACCACTTTAGTCGGCTCACTCAAATAGATACGCCAGGTGTGCTTATTGATCTTTTTGGCCGGTAGATTGGTTCCAGTTGTATCACTGGCTTTAAGATTACGCACACCATTAGCCAGCTCTAAAATCTCATATCGACCGGTGCGCCAGGTCCCCATTGTGACGTCAATATAGGATTCCGCAGACTCTGGGAACAGCACCGTAACATCCGCATACTGCTGATCAGGATTGCTAATATCCAACCGATACTCAACCTTATCCGCAGCAGATAATGAGGTGCTTATGGCCAGCGTCGTAACGACCCATAGCAGGGAGAACAGCTTACGCATTAGCTTTGGCTCCAATAATGTTGACGATCCACTTGCCATAGAAGTACAAACCAATTGCCGTAACAAAGGCAGCGATGGCCATGATGTCCCATACAAAACCGACGTTATTTGTTTCATAAAGAATCTGGGTAATCTCTGCTTCAGAAGCCGATGACACACTCACAAGGTAAGTAAATGCCTCACCGATCGGGATACCTTGAACAGTAGCCAGATCATGGCCATTCTCAAGAAGGTAATTACGAGACAAACTGTCTTTGGCTGCAAAATTATCATACAACCAAGGACCGACATAAGATTCAGCTGCCCATCCGACCGCCTGTGGCAGCTGTGAGAAACCCAGATACATCGCCTTTTTATCTGCTGGTGCAAAATTACCAATGTATTCTAAGAACTTCGGAGATGAGAACATTTCACCTGAGCTGAAAATAAGAATACCAATCAGGATGACCCATGCCGCTGTATCATAGCCAAACATGACAAAGGTGATCGCCTGTAACAAGGTACCGAGAATGATACTGTTGACTGCGCGTAACTTACCACTCATGTGGGCATACAAGAAGCAGGTCAGCATGATCAGACCCGCGTTGGCATTAACCAGTCCCTCAGGCATGATTTGGGTACCCTCGTTATTCATACCCAGAATGAAGATCCAGAAAGTACTTGTGGTACCGTCCTTACCAAATAGATCAGACACGATTGTTGAGGTGTCGACCCAGTCTCGTATATGCAGTGGCAGAACATCGAAAAACGCATTAAACATGAACCAGAAGCCGGACATGATTAATAAAAACACCAATAATTCAGGCTTAGCTAACTCACGTAATGATTCTTTGATGAGGTTATCCTGCTTGAGCTTACCCTCTTTAATTTGCTGTTTTCTCGCCAGACGTTCCTCAATATTGGGCTCTTTATAGGTCAGTAATAGGATGAAGTTAAGCGAGATGATGATGGCACAAGCATAGAATAAATTATCCCAGGAAAGCTGTCTGAGTTGCGCCGCTACGAGCGGTCCTAACCAGCCGCCGATATTGACAGTTTGGTAAAAGATACCCCATGCCATGGAGCTATTTTCACGGTTAGTACACTTGACGAGTGTCCCTTGGATACCTGGTTTAAAGATTCCTGTACCCGCGGCCAGTATAATTGCACCAATCATGAAACCATGGAAAGTTGGCATTGTCGCCATGACCAGATAGCCGGCAATTTTGACCACTGTAGATAAGAAAATGGTTTGCTTATAGCCGAACCGGTCTGATAATCCACCTACCAGTGCAGGAACAATTGATTGCACGATGGCCCAGACCAGAAAAATGATACCTAAATCGGTTGCGGTGACACCAAGACCACCAATTGATTTGGCATCGGTTGCATAGATGCCAGCAACTGTGCGCACACCGTAATATGCCAGTCGCTCAATCATTTCCATCGCACCGACTATCCAGAATACATAGCCCAAACTGGCGATTGCAGCAAATAAGCCAAGTTGTTTTACATCAGCCAGACCTGGCTTGTTGTTATAGTTATCTGACATTGATCATCCCCATGTCGTTCTTGTGACTTTTTTCAGCCACTTTCAGGTGGCAGAATTAAGAGTGCGGCGATTATAACAAAGGTGATTATTTATGTCTCTCTGGGGACGCTTACACTCTGAAATATAAGACATTAATTACGTTATTTTGTAATTAATCAGACTTAAACTTGGCCTCACCATTTGATAAACTTAGAGTAAGTGCGATAGATGTACAATTACTGTCGTAATTTTATAATAATAATATTGTTGTAACAAAACTAAACTATAAATAGCTGTGAAACGACTCATAGACAACTATATAC
>CAZLIR010000305.1:0-2503 GCA_964559635.1 uncultured Enterobacterales bacterium | reverse complement strand
GCCATTGGGTACTTCAGGCAGGTGATTGATGCCAAAATCCTCCCGGTTCGTAACGAGCAAAGCCTTATCAGAAACGTCGCAGGTTTGTACTTGGCGATCGATCCACCGCAACCAGAGCGTGCGATGGGGATCATCACCGATTGGTTCAAAACAGCGGTTAAGCCAAAGCCATCAGACTATGTACTACTCGGTCAGGCTGCTGCTCTAGGTAAGATGTACGATAAGGTGATTTGTCCGATTCGTATCGCTATCAACCTGGAAGAGCGACCAAAGTCCAGCTGGTTCGATATTCTGGTTGCTGCACACTTCGAGTTACAAGACTTTGATGGCGCAGCTAAGATTGCCAAAGAGCGCTTACTGTCGTATCCGAGAGAAGCTAAGTACTGGCGTCAACTCTCTGGTTTATATAACAAACTAGAGCGAATGGACGAATCACTGATCATTCTCGAGTTAGCGAAGAAGCAAGGCTATCTGACCAAGGGCACTGAACTCAAGAATCTGTCGAGCATGTATTCATTGGGTGACTTGTACTTCAAGGCCGCTAATGTGATGCAAGATGCACTCGACAGTGGCGTCTTAGAGGGTGACGAGAAAGTCTGGAAACAGGCTGCTGTCAGTTGGCAGTTATCACGCGAGAATAAGAAAGCCGTCGCAGCATTCACAAAAGCCGGAGATTTTGTCGATCACGGTTTGAATGAATTGAGAATAGGTACTATCCTTTCAGAAGAAGAAGAATGGTCTGAGGCTGCGAAATTCTTCCGTAAAGCCCTTTCTAAGGGTGGACTGAAGAAAAGTGAAGAAGGTCGTGCGCACATGAGCTTAGGTATTGCACTGTTCAATGCCGGTGAGCCAAATGCGGCGATTAAAGCACTTCAGAAAGCACAGGATTATAGAGCTGTGCGACGTAGTGCGAGTCAGTGGATTAACTATGTTCGTGATGCAATAAAGGTTGCGAATAGTTAGAACTCAATATAACTCGTTTAAATCAGGCCTTCATAGTTCGCTGTGAAGGCCTTTTTCGTTGCAGGGGCTCAATAATTAACCAATAAAAGAAGTAGAGCAATGTTAAAGAGACCCGAAACGCTGGACGACTGGGTTGATTATCTGGCTAAAGAAGAGTTTCCGGTATTATCGGAAACTATGAGTCGATTGGGCAGCTTAGATGATTTTGTCACGGACTTTCCCTCCGAAATGTCATCGATTATCTTGCAGGACCCTAATATGACTGCCCGGGTTCTGAAAATGGCCAATAGTGCCTATTACAATTTAACCGGTACCAAGATCAGTACCGTGAGTCGTGCTGTGATGTTCTTGGGCTATGACACCATACGCTCAATCTGCTTATCATCAGGTGTATTCCAACAACTCCTCAAGAAGGATCCCTCTGATCGTTTATTACTGGGCATCTCAAGCTCATTTCAGGCGGCTGTACAATCACAGGAGTTTGCCAAGCTTCGCAAAGACAAAAATCCTGAAGAAATGTTCATCAGCTCGATGTTGTTTCATATGGGCGAAATGGCGTTCTGGACTTTTGGCGGTGCTGCAGCGAGAGAAATTAATGAATTGATGGCCGAGGGGTTTACTCAGATTGAGGCACAGGAAGAGGTACTTGGATTTCGTTTATCGCAACTAACCTATGGCCTTGCAGAACGTTGGGGTATGAGCCGAGTATTACTGAATGCTTTGCAGCGGAAAGATACGCCAGACTCTGATAGCCGAAATATTATTCTGAGTCATCGGTTATTAAATACGGCATCTGAGGGCTGGGGTAATCCCCGAACTAAAAAAGTGATCCGTCAACTCAGTACCTACACGAGTACTGATATTGAAGAGACGCGTAGAGCCATTACCGACAGTGCTGAGCAGACGGTGGAAGTTCTGAAAGGGCATGGCTTTAACCAGTTAATTGGTAATCTAAACTTTCCGCCGGGAACGTCGATTGACACGTCTGAATATGAATCATCGCGCGTCCGTATTGTTAAGAAACGTAAGAAGAATGAACTCAAGAAACCTGATCAAGACGCGATTGATAACATCATGGCTGAGCTTGAATATCTCGAGAATGAGGACATTGAACTCGATATCAACTTCGTCTTGCAGTTAGTCCTTGAGGGATTACATCGAGGTGTTGCCATGGACAGAGCCATGTTTGCATTGATTGATGGTGGCAAGAAATTAGTCGGCAAATACGCTGTTCAGGATCGCACCACCACCATTACTGAGGATTTTAGTTTTACCTTAGAGGCAACGCCGCTATTTCAGAATGTCATTAAAGACAAAGCCTCAATTTGGTCGAAAAAGTCTGTCAGAGGACCGATGGCCAACGAATTACTCGCTAAATTTCAGGTCATGTTAGGCACGAGTGACTTCCTGGCAGGGCCGTTGATGGTTCAAGGCCGTCCGATAGGTATGTATTACGCCGATAGACAAATTACACTCCAGAAGCTGACATTGAACGACTTTAAGGCGTTCCAACTGGTGGTTAATCGCGCAAATTCAATTC
>CAZLIR010000304.1:0-2512 GCA_964559635.1 uncultured Enterobacterales bacterium | reverse complement strand
GGTGAGGTGGATATGGACAAATTCAATGTCTTGGGCGGGTCAATTGCCTATGGCCATCCATTTGCAGCCACAGGAACGCGCATGATTACACAAACATTGAACGAACTGAAACGTCGTGGTGGCGGAACTGCTCTGACCTCAGCCTGTGCGGCTGGCGGATTAGGTGCTGCCATGGTCTTGGAGGTAGCCTAATGAACGCTAAAGCCAAACAAGCATCAACCTTCACATTGACCTATGAGGATGACATTGCTGTTGTCACAATCGACATCAAGGGTGAGTCACAAAATGTTTTGAAAGAATCTTTCATCGACGAAGTGACAGCGATTCTCGATGATGTTGAGCAGAACGACGGTGTAAAAGGCGTCATCATCACCAGTGGTAAGGAAAATACTTTCATCTCTGGTGCAGACATTAATATGTTGAAATCACTGACCAGTCGCGAAGCAATTGCTGCGGTTGCTACGGCCGGTTATGCCATATCGGATCGTATCGAGCAGTTTAAGATTCCGGTTATTGTCGAGGTCAATGGCCCCTGTATTGGTGGCGGTTTGGAGCTGTCTCTAGCCTGTCACGGGCGGGTGGGCTCTACCGATCCAGCGACAAAATTTGCCCTGCCTGAAGTTCAGCTTGGGATACTTCCCGGTGGTGGCGGCACCCAGCGTATGCCAGCACTTATTGGTGTCATTGAGGCAATTACTCTGATGACGACAGGGAAACAAATCCCGGCTAAGAAAGCATTAAAGATGGGTCTAATTGACCGAGTCGCTGATAAAGTGAATTTACGTCATGCCAGCCTGCAATTGATTGATGATCTCGCCAAAGGCAGAGTTCGCCGGAATCAGATGCGCGGTAAGGACTGGTTGAAACCCGCCAAGGCAATGCATTACTTACTGAATAACTACCTCATACGTCTTGGTTTTGTGCGCGATTTTATTCTGGATAAGGCACGTAAGCAGGTAAACAGTAAAACCAAAGGTAAGTATCCTGCACCTTTACGAATCATTGACTGTGTCGAGGCCTGGGCCAAGGGTGATCGAGCGCAAGGCTATGCTGCAGAAGCAGAAGGGTTTGCCGATTTACTGTTAAGTCCCCAGGCTGAGCAACTCATTAAGCTGTTCTTTGCTATCACGGATCTCAAAAAAGAGCGTTTCATTTCCGGTCGTACCAAGCCCAAAGAGGTGACCCGACTAGGCGTTGTTGGTGGCGGCTTGATGGGTTCCGGCATTGCGCTTGTCTCGGCTGAGAAGGCAAAAACACCGGTGCGTGTTCAGGAGCGTGATCATGCCAGCCTCGATAAGTGTATGCAATACAGCTGGCGGCATCTCAATAAGAAGGTGAAGCGTCGTCGCATGAAACCACAGCAGATGAAAACGATTCAAAATCGTATCACCGGTACATTGGACTATTCTGGTTTCAGTCAGGTTCAGTTGGTGATTGAAGCTGCTTTTGAATCGCTCGAAGTCAAACATGAAGTGATAAAAAACATCGAGAAACATGCGCCGAAAGATGTGATTATTGCCACGAACACCTCGTCTATTCCTATTGCGGACATCGCTAAGGCGGCTAAGAAGCCACAAAATGTGATTGGTATGCACTATTTCTCACCGGTTGAGAAAATGCCACTGTTGGAGATCATTAAAACGCCTGAGACATCGGATAAGGCGATTGTCACTGCCGTGGATTATGGACGTAAACAGGGCAAAACTGTGATTGTGGTCAGTGATGGTGCTGGCTTCTATACCAGCCGCATACTCGCTACCTATATGAATGAAGCGGCTAACCTGTTATCAGAGGGTGTTGCTGTCGATAAGATTGATGCCGCGATGTTAGATTTTGGTTATCCGGTTGGTCCCTTTACCTTACTTGATGAAGTCGGGATAGACGTCGCGACCAAGATCATGCCTGTTCTGCAAGAAGCATTTGGTGAGCGCATGGCGGCGCCAGAGTCATTTTCTCAATTGAAGGAGACAGGCCGTCTAGGTAAGAAAGATAAACGCGGCTTCTACGACTACAACCATACTGGTGATGGACCTAGACCAGTTGATACCAGCGTTTACACCGAATTAGGTATTCAGCCGAATACAGTGATGTCAAAGGAAGACATCCAAAAGCGCTGTCACTTAATTCTACTCAACGAGGCAGCACGATGCCTGGAAGAGGGGATCCTAGATTCACCGCGCGATGGTGATATTGGTGCTATCTTTGGCTTAGGATATCCACCCTACTTAGGTGGACCATTCCAGTATATGGAAAAGGTCGGGCTCGAAGTGATTGAAAGCGAACTCCGGAGCCTGGTAGATGCCGGTATGGCACGCTTCGAGCCGAGTGGTATTTTTGCAAAATTAGCTGAGCAAAATGCCAGTTTTCATGTTTAAACTAGCTTCTTTGAAGGAACACTCAGGTTATCGAAATGCCCGAGCTAACAACATTGAAGCTGATGTTGAAGAATCTCAATAAGTCGCTTGACAGTATTGTGATTAGCCATTACATTAGTTTCATGATTACTCAACTC
>CAZLIR010000303.1:0-2520 GCA_964559635.1 uncultured Enterobacterales bacterium | reverse complement strand
TTCCAAACCTATGCCATCTTGAGAATGTCGCACAACACGCATTTTGAGAGTCTGTGGCTCTTCGCCGTCGGCAAAATTATCCTTTAATTTAACCCTGGCAAACGTGCCCACATCAGGCTGCTGTTCGGGCGGAATTTTAATGAATACGCCCGTCTCGCTGATATCTTTGGTTACCAGATAATGTTGTCCAATCTTATCATGTACCAACTCAACATCGAGTTTCATTGGTAATCGGGGTGAACGACGGTTATTCGACATAGCTGCTCGTTTTTGTTACTACCTGGCAAATCATACCTTGTGGTAACAAATAATTAAATGCTTTGCGCTTTAAAAAAGATGGTTTAGTATGAATGCAATTTCGCCATTTAATAAACCATTATGAGCCAGATTATCATATATCCGGGTACCTTTGACCCAATTACACGAGGACATAAAGATCTTGTCATGCGTGCAAGTGAGCTATTCGATGAGGTTGTAGTGGCAGTCGCTGGTGATACCGGCAAGAGCACCCTATTTACCTATGAGGAGCGGGTTGCGCTGTGTAATAAGACACTAGGTGACATCTCAGGTGTTACTGTGACGGGTTTTCATGGTCTGGTAGTCGACTTTGCCGCATCCTTGGGTGCAAAAGCGTTATTACGTGGGTTACGGGCAGTGTCAGATTTCGAGTATGAGTTTCAATTGGCGAATATGAATCGTCGTCTGAAGCCAGATTTGGAGAGTTTCTTTTTGACACCCTCTGAACACTTATCATTTATTTCATCGAGTCTGGTCAGAGAGATCGCTCGATTAGACGGTGATGTGAGTGAATTTGTCGAACCGGTTGTGGTTGAAGCGCTCAAACAAAAATATCGCTAGTTATTTACAGCGAATAAAAAAGGGACCTGTGTGGTCCCTTTTTTGATGCACTTTATAAGCACTATAGAGCAGTGATTACATCATACCGCCCATACCGCCCATGCCGCCCATATCAGGCATTGCAGGACCACCGGCATTGTCTTCTGGAATGTCAGCAACCATACATTCGGTTGTGATCATCATGCCAGCAACAGACGCTGCGTGCTGTAGTGCAGTACGCGTTACTTTAGTCGGATCAAGGATACCCATCTCGATCATGTCACCGTACTCACCAGTCGCTGCGTTATAGCCGAAGTTACCCTCACCATTTCTGACTCTGTCGATTACAACAGAAGCTTCTTCACCAGCGTTAGTAACGATTTGACGTAGTGGGCCTTCGATTGCACGACGTGTCATGGCAATACCAGCATCCTGATCAGAATTATCACCTGATACAGACTCAACTGCTTTGATCGCACGAACCAGTGCAACACCACCACCCGGTACAACACCTTCTTCAACTGCTGCTCGAGTTGAGTGTAGTGCGTCTTCAACGCGAGCCTTCTTCTCTTTCATTTCAAGCTCAGTTGCTGCGCCAACCTTAATTACTGCAACACCGCCTGCTAACTTAGCAACACGCTCTTGAAGTTTTTCACGGTCATAATCAGAAGAGGTTTCTTCGATTTGTGCACGGATTTGCTTAACACGACCTTCGATGTCTTCGTTCGCGCCTGCGCCGTCAACGATCGTTGTGTTCTCTTTTGTGACTGTAACACGCTTAGCAGAACCGAGGTCTTCTAAAGTCGCTGCTTCTAGAGATAAGCCAACTTCTTCAGAGATAACTGTCGCACCCGTCAGGATAGCGATATCTTCTAGCATTGCTTTACGACGATCACCAAAACCTGGGGCTTTAACCGCTGTTACTTTAACGATACCGCGCATGTTGTTTACAACCAGAGTCGCTAATGCTTCGCCTTCAACATCTTCAGCGATGATCAGGAGACTCTTGCCTGCTTTAGCCACGCCTTCTAATGTTGGTAGTAATTCGCGGATGTTAGAGATCTTTTTGTCGACTAACAAAATCATTGGACCGTCTAGGTCAGCAGACATGTTGTCTTGATTGTTAATGAAGTAAGGAGATAGGTAACCACGGTCGAATTCCATACCCTCAACAACATCTAATTCATTGTCCAGGGCATTACCTTCTTCAACGGTAATCACACCCTCTTTGCCAACCTTGCTCATGGCTTCGGCGATAATCTCACCAACACTTGTGTCAGAGTTCGCTGAGATGCTTCCCACCTGAGCGATTGCTTTGTCGTCTTCACAAGGCTTAGAGAGCGCAGAGATAGCCTCTACAGCTGCCACAACTGCCTTATCAATACCACGCTTAAGATCCATTGGGTTCATACCAGCAGCTACAGACTTCAAACCTTCAGTCAGGATAGACTGAGCGAGTACTGTCGCCGTGGTGGTACCGTCACCAGCGATGTCAGAAGTTTGTGAAGCAACTTCTTTGACCATCTGAGCACCCATGTTTTCGAACTTATCTTCCAGTTCGATTTCTTTCGCTACAGATACACCATCTTTAGTGATTGTGGGTGCTCCGAAGCTTTTGTCTAATACAGCGTTTCGTCCTTTAGGACCCAACGTGACTTTCACTGCGTTTGCAAGTGTATTAAC